>JAYELY010000080.1:0-20946 GCA_034717795.1 Caldifarciminota bacterium | reverse complement strand
AATAATCCGTGTTAATCTGTGTAATCTGTGGTTTCTTGTCCCCCTCCCTGGTGGAGGGGGATTAAGGGGGAGGGGATACTTGACTCCGCCCACAACCTGTCCTAAAATAGCGCATGACCAAGCCCGCAGACCGCAAAACACGCTGAACCCCGCACCGCCTGGAATGCTTGTCAACACCAGCAGATTGGAGACAGCCAAGGGAAAAGGCCAAGCGCCAGCTTGGCTACCGAATTGCTAATCTACATCAATTAGGAGGACTTTGACGGGAACAGCTGGGAAATGCCTTTTTAGCCGTTCGATGTCATAAACTAGCTGTTCTCCATAAGATACGCCACTGGACATTTCCCTTTGAAGACAATGACCGGGAACGATTTCGATACCTACTTCTGCTTTGTTTTCGTTGTAGAACGTAGGGGCTGACCTGAAGGTGAGCCCGAACATAAAACGGGCCGACTTAAAAGTCGGCCCCTACGGAGAATTCTCTTATTGAACTTGGACTTCGAAGATATCAGTTTCGTCGTCTTCTGAGTTTATTTCGTTTCGAAGTGTTTGTTCTCGGGCTTGGGCTATTTTCTGATTCCTATATGCTTCGACTGTAACTGGAATGCCACTTTGAACTTCAACGACTACCCAGATAGCTTCTGATTGCTTTTCAGACACCTAACCCTCCTTGGTTATTGTGCCTTGACACGATTATGCCAATTGAAAACATTAGCATATTTTAGGAATGTACAAATTTCATTTAACCCGCTAGTTACGAAAGTAGGCCTGTTTAGTTGGCGAACGAATAATGAACGGCGGGCATCTTTGGCTGCGATACTGAATCTTGCCTTAAGGCTAGGGGTGGCGAGATGAATATCATTAAATCTAAGTAAACCGGAATAAATGCTAGTGGTGTGTTCCACCTCGAATAGTGCTCTTAATCCACCGGAACCTCTATGAATCCAGATAACATCTATTTCTTCAATTATATCTTTAACAGATTCAAATCCGTAGGGTACTGTATCTCTACACTTGAATGAACCAGTAAGCGACCAATCCAGTTTGGTGCGGTCAATCGGTGGAATCCAAATATCAAAGCCCTTTCTTGCACCTATGCTTCCTAACAATGTTTGTACTTGAGGATGAGATAGTTCTGGTATTTTGATCATTTTACTTGAATCAATAAATGCTTCGAGTTGTTCCCAACCGAAATAGCTTTCGACGTTGAACCGACCAGCTTTTGTTACGTATAAATCTGTGCCGTCTGCTTGTAGGTAAATCTGAACTTTGTATTGACCATCTGATGCAGGAGTGGACGTTTGAAAAACTTCTTCAAATTCCTCAAAGGGTAGGAAAAGAGGTTCGTCCTGGTTGTTCCAAAGGAAGCAAATGATTGAAGAATATCCTTCTAATCGTTGCAAGTCTTCCTCTCTTAAGCCATAGAACGTAACGCCTTTGCCGTGGATTTTGGAGTATCGGATGTATATCCGTGCAGCCCCTTCTCCAATTTCATACAAAGATTGGCTTTTTTCTAATTTTCGTAAAGCACCATATCGTTCACGTAACTTTTCAAGAAAAGACAGCTTAGTTTCGTTGGGCATAGCTCGCACTCCTTTGTAAACCATGTCCAAAGTGCCATACAATTCGGTTACGTAAACGCAACCCTAACTTCTCGAAAACTGGGTAAAGGAGTATATCTAATGGAACAATCTCTCCGTTATTAACATAGTTGCCAACTTGCCAGCAAATACTCCCTTGGTCGTGTAGGGTTCTTACACATTCGGTGATTACTTTTTCTTGTTGAGCAGTATACTCGTCTAAATCAAGTCGGGTTTCATAAGGTTTACCTAGGTTGTATGGGGGTGATGTGACGACCAACTTAACAAACCCATCAGGTATTTGAGGAAGCAACTCAAGGCAGTCCCCATCAAAGATAACCAAATCCGCTGCAGGATCGAATTTTGAAGCGATCTTCAATTCACCCATTATTTAGACTATAGGCACCTTATTGAAATTGTCAATACCCCTTAGCCCCGGCGGGGTACCTTAAACCACCCCAAAATACCCCAAAAAACCTGCCGAATGCCACTCAAACCTGACTGCATTGAAAGGGGTTGCAGGACAGGAATTCTTGACTATTATTAACTTTAGTGAAAGACGAGGCCGGCAGTTAAGTTAAAGTAACTTAGAGCAATGCTGAATTAAGTTCTTTAATTACGTGCTGTTAATTAGTTATTAACCATGCGATTAAAGGAGGCGTTATGATAGATGCCAAACGACAGCGTGCGCTTGCCCGCGCCCAGAAGCTGAGGGAGCGGATCGAGGAATATCTTGAATCCAGAAAAACAATCCACACCGGCTTTGACGTAGTTGAGGACATCGAGGTTCGTAAGCGGCGGATTATGGAAGAGTTAGGGGGGAACGAGGAGCAGTGGAACGACTGGCGCTGGCAGCTTGCCAACCGCATCCGCGACGTTGACACCCTGGCCAGGCTTATTGAACTTGAGGAGCAGGACCTTGCAGACATCACAAGGGTAGGCAAACATCACCGCTGGGCGGTCTCGCCCTACTACCTTTCACTTGCCGACTTCTCAGACCGCTTCGGTCCGATAAAGCTCCAGGGGATTCCTCTGATTGCCGAGCTCGAGGTATCAGGAGGAACGCTTGATCCCATGGCCGAGGAGTACACCTCGCCTGCTCCGGCAATCACCAGGCGCTACCCGGATCGGTTGATCATCCTTGCATCCAACATCTGCCCGGTCTACTGCAGGCACTGTCAACGCCGAAGGCTGATCGGTCAGCGCGACCATCACACCGATTGGAGACAAATCGAAGAATCCATCAAGTATATTCGCGACAACCCGGAGATACGCGACGTTTTGATCACCGGCGGCGACCCTTTGACCCGTGAGGATGAAGATATTGAACGCATGCTTTCGGCTCTGCATAAGATCAAGCACGTGGAGATAATCCGTATCGGTTCCCGCACCCCGGTAACCCTGCCGCAGCGCATCACCCCGGAACTGGTCGCTATACTCAAAAAATACCATCCCCTTTACTTCAACACCCAGTTCAACCATCCTAGAGAGATAACCCCTGATTCGGCTAAAGCGTGCAATATGCTTGCCGATGCCGGCATCCCTTTGGGCAACCAGATGGTGCTTCTCAATGGAATCAACGCCCGATGCAGTGTGGTCAAGGCGCTGAACCAGGAGCTTCTTAAGATCCGGGTGAAACCCTACTACATCTTCCACGCCAAGGAGATAAAGGGCACCATCCATTTCGTGACCTCGGTGGACAAGGGGATAGAGATAATGGAGTTTTTGCGCGGCTACACCTCGGGGTTGGCCATTCCCTGTTATATCATCAACGCCCCGAACGGCCTTGGCAAGACGCCCATCCTGCCGCAGTACGTGCTTTCACGCGGCCCTGATTTTATAACCATCCGCACCTGGGAGAACAAGGTCGTGCGCTACCCCAACCGCCGGGAAGTGGATATAAGGCAGTTTTGACACCCCACGACATCGCTACGCGCTGCCGCGGGGACCCCGAATAACATGCTCCTTTTCTCCTGACGGAGAAAAGATCGCAAAAACGGTTTGCTTAAGTGAGAGTCATTGCCTCAACAAGACGGTTGATGCACTCCAAATCACTTTTAAATCCGCAGATTAAAACTCGTTGCTATAGAAACCGGGGTCCACAAAAATAATCTGTGTTAATCTGTGACCCGAAGGGGAACCCTACTGGAGTTCCAATCTGTGGTTTCTTGTCCCTCTCCCTTTGGGAGAGGGTAGGGGTGAGGGGAGTCCCCCTTATTAAGGGGGAATAAAAGGGGGATCCCTCCGTCCGCTCTTGCGGAGCGTCCACCTCCCTTATCAAGGGAGGCAACAACGCGGTCGTTGCACTACCTAAAAATAATCTGTGTTAATCTGTGTAATCTGTGGTTAGATGTTCCTTTTTAGCTTTCGCTAAAAAGATCGCAAGTTCCAATCTGTAATCGCCAGCTCTTGCCCTCTCCTAATTTTGCAATGTGCGCGACAGCGCAATTTTGTCCAACTTTTGTCCAACTTTTGACCAGCTTTTTTTCACCCCTGACGTCTGCTGCGCAGCCGTCCGGGGACCCCGAAACCTGTAACGAGTGCTATGTAGAGCTGACCGGGTTCCTTGACATTCCATGCACTCGGCGTAAGATTACGAGATGTTTCATCCCCTAAACTTTTCAAGGAGGTGACGTGCGCGAGTTTAACGTAAGTGACGTAATCAAGCCTGTTAGGGACCTGTGCATCGAGGCCAACACCCTGTTGCCAGCAGACGTTAAGCGCTCCCTGCTTGAAGCCAAGGAAAAGGAAGAATCACCGGTGGGCGCCGAGATACTAGCACAAATCGCGGAGAATATAGACATAGCATGCTCGGAGAAACTTCCCCTTTGTCAGGATACCGGATTTGCGGTGCTTTTTGTGGAACTGGGCCAGGAGGTGCACCTTGTGGGCGGGGACCTGAGGGAAGCGCTAAACGAAGGCGTGAGGCGGGGTTACAAGGACGGCTATCTGAGAAAGTCGATCGTTGCCGACCCGGCAGGCTCCAGGGTGAACACCAAGGACAACACCCCGGCGGTAATCCACTGGGATATAGTGCCTGGCGATAAAATAAAGATTACGATAGCTCCCAAGGGCGGCGGCTCTGAAAACATGAGCAGTGTAAAGATGATGAAGCCTGCCGACGGGCTTGATGGGATAGCGGATTTCGTGGTCGAATGGGTTCGCAATGCCGGCGGCAACCCGTGCCCGCCGGTAATCGTAGGGGTAGGCATCGGCGGCACGTTCGAGCACGTGGCGTATCTTGCCAAGAAGGCGCTTTTGCGCGACATAGGCTCGCATCATCCCGATCCGAGGTATGCGGATGCTGAACGCGAGATTCTGGAACGGATCAACGCAACAGGCGTCGGGCCGATGGGCTTGGGCGGCAAGACCACTGCGCTGGCGGTCTTTATCCAGACCCATCCATGCCACATCGCCTCCATGCCCGTTGCGGTGAACATAAACTGCCACGCGGCGCGGCACAAAACGGTTATCCTTTAAAGAGGACGACAGAGATACTGGGTCTAATAAGTTAAGGAGGATGTAGAAGAATGAAGATTCTCGTTTTGAACTGCGGCTCCTCGTCAGTAAAGTACATGATCTACCGCTGGGGGATAAGGCGGCCTTTGGCGTCCGGCATAGTCGAGCGGGTAGGGATAGAGGGCTCGTTCATCAAGCATCAGGTGCCCGGGCGAGAAATCTACCAGAGATCAAAAAAGTGCCCCACCCACAAGGAGGCTGCCGCTCTTATCGTAGAGACACTCACCAGCCCCAAGGTGGGCGTAATCAAAGAGATCTCTGAGATCCAGGCCTGCGGCCACCGGGTGGTGCACGGTGGCGAGCGCTTCGCATCCTCTGTCCGCATAACCCCCGAGGTGCTCGAGACCTTCCGCGAGCTGGCCGACCTTGCCCCACTGCACAACCCCCCCAATATACTTGGCATAGAGGCGGCGATGGAGTACCTGCCTTCGATACCCCACGTGGCGGTCATGGACACGAGCTTCCACCAGACCATGCCGCCCGAAGCATACATATACGCCGTGCCATACGAGTGGTACCGACACTACAAGGTGCGCCGCTACGGATTCCACGGAACCTCGCATCTTTACGTATCCAAAAGAGCGGCGGTAATGCTTGGCAAGAAGCCGGAAGAGGTCAACCTCATAACCTGCCACATCGGCAACGGGGTGAGCTTTACCGCGATCAAGAACGGCAAGAGCTTCGACCACTCCATGGGCTTCACCCCTCTTGAGGGTCTGGTGATGGGCACCCGCTCAGGCGACCTGGACCCGGCGATAATCGGCTACATCGCCGAAAAGGAGGACCTCACCGCACAGCAGGTAATCAATATTTTAAACAAGAAGAGCGGCATCCTGGGCATAACCGGCAAGTACGTTGACCGCCGGGACGTGCACAAGGCGATGGATGAAGGCGATAGGCAGGCCGAGCTTGCCTTCAAGATCGAATGCCACCGCGCCAAGAAGTATCTGGGTGCCTACCTTGCCGCCCTTGGCCATACCGACGCCATAGTGTTCACCGCAGGCGTTGGCGAGAAGGGCTGGGAAATGCGCGAGGAGATATGCTCAGGACTTGAGGAGCTGGGCGTCAAGATCGATCCCGAGCGCAACCGTCAAGCGACAAGCCGCAACAACGAGTTCGTGATCTCGGCAGACCCCTCGCCGGTCAAGGTATTCGTGATCCCTACCGATGAGGAGCTGGTATTCGTTGAGGACGTGGTGGGCATCCTTGAAGGCACTTACGGCACCCCCGATTTCCACTACTCGTTCGAGAAGCCGGAATACCGAAACGAGCTTCGCGAAGAGGCCTATCAGCGCGAGATAGACGAGAAGAACAAGAAATAATCCTCTGCTCCGCGGCGGAAACCATCCAATTTTACCTCCCAAAAAAGCTGGTCAAAAGATGGCCAAATGTTGGACAAAAGCTACCCAAGCCTTCGGCTTGGCTTTAGGAGTTTTGGACATGGTTCAAAACTCCACCACTACTTGCCTAAAAGGTGGAGAAGGGAGACGCTTGCGGAGCAAATAGCAAATAGTTCTCCTCTCCCTCCTGGAGAGGAGTTAGAGGTGAGGGGTAATTTTATTTTCATTTTGCACTTTGAAATACGCCGTCTCTTCTGCCTTGACATCTATTCTATGCCGTATATCCTTTATTTATGGACGCTAACCTCTTCACGGCGTATAACTACCTTTCCTCCGCCATCGCCCAGGCCTTCGCCGCCCTGATTGCACTGACAGCGATGTTTTATATTTATAGGAGGGGGGCATTACGGAGAGAGATAAAAGAAATTGTTGATTCTCTCCGTCCGTTGATTGAAGATGACAGAGGTAGTATAAGAGACATGGCCAAGCATGTCCTTTCTTATACTGAAGAGGAAGTAATCAATGCTGCTGAAGAGCGACTGGAAAGAAACTATTGGGTGTACTCTGACGCAATACGAGTCAAGCTTAGTCAACGAAAGAGGCTAAAAGGAATGTACACAATAGAAATTCGACATCCAATTATCCTTTCCGCCTTCACGATGCTTACTGGCATCGCAGCCCTTCTCATTGGCCCAAAACTTTGTTCTGATGGTTGGCGATTTGTCATCATGATTGGCGAATCGGTTCTTGCCGTAGTTGCCCTTGGCTGGACGGTTGCGGTCGTCATCAAGATGCTTGCCGAGCCAAAGGAACCGCAAGGAGCCAAAAACTCACAGCCGACCGCTCACAGCTGACGGCAACGAGCTCGTAGGGGCCGACTTTTAAGTCGGCCCGTTCATGTTCAATTCTTCTAGGTCGACCTTTAGGTCGACCCCTACGGTGATTTAGTCATCAAGATGCTGGGGTCCCCGCACGGATGCAAAGCAGACATGTGGGGTATTAAATCCCCTCCCCCTACCCCCTCCACCAGGGAGGGGGAAAAATTGTAACGCCCTCACCCTGACCCTCTCCCATTGGGAGAGGGAACCATTTCGTCATCGCGAGCTACGTCATCGGACGGAGCGTGGCGATCTCATGGCACCAACTTTGAGGTATGAGATTGCTTCGCACCCTTCGGGTGCTCGCAATGACACTCAGTTAAGCATGTAGCGCGAACCTTCAGGTTCGTTTATGCTCCTTTTCGCCTTCAGCGAAAAGATCGCAGATCAAAATCAGGATAAGCAAACTTTTACCCCGAAAAGGCACCAAAATCACCCAAAAAACCCGCCGAGTTGCATTCAAACCTGACGAGTTTTAAGGATGTTGACTTTTGGTTTGCCCTGGATATAGTCTAGGCAACAAGGAGACCTATGCCGGAACGCAAGAAGATAACAACGCCATTGACGCAAGAGACAGTTGCCGAGCTTCGCGCGGGCGACGGTGTGCTCTTATCAGGCGTGATCTACACCGCCCGCGACGCCGCACACAAGCGTCTGGTGGAGTTGATCGAGAAAGGCGAGAAGCTGCCGTTTGAACTTCGCGGTCAGGTGATCTATTACGTCGGCCCTGCGCCTGCACCGCCTGGCTATCCGATAGGCTCTGCAGGCCCCACCACAAGCTACCGCATGGATCCCTACGCACCCCTACTCATCGAGCACGGGTTAAGAGGCATGATAGGCAAGGGCCAGCGATCCAAGGAAGTTCTTGATGCCATGCAGAAGCACGGTGCCGTTTACTTCGCCGCTGTGGGCGGCGCCGCGGCGCTGATCGCGCGTTCCATAAAAAAGGCCGAGGTTATCGCCTATCCTGAGCTGGGTGCCGAGGCTGTTCGCCGTCTCGAAGTGGAAGACTTCCCATGCATCGTTGCAAACGACGCGCAAGGCGGCAACCTTTTCGTTGACGGCCCAAAGCAATACCGTCAAGAAAGCTAAACGTCTAGGGGGAGGAACGGGTTTTTATAAACAAAGGCACCATTTAGGGTGTTTGAGAAACAATCCAAGATGCAAGATGGAGGAGTAAAACATGAAAAAGACAATCATCCTTCTCGTGGCGGCGGTATTTGTCGCCGCATTCGTCCTGGCCTGCTGCAAACCCGAGCGCTTTACCGAGCGTGTGATCGAAAGAGCCGCTGAAGAAGCGCTCAAAAAAGAAGGCGGCGACGACGTCGATATAAATGTCGGCGGAGATGTAACGGTCCCTAAGGATATGCCCAAGGAACTCGTTTATCCCGGCGCCAAGGTCACGAGTTCCTTATCCGTACAAAAAGAAAGAGAGCAAATGACTAACGTGTCGTTTGAGACCCGCTCATCCGTGACTCGTGTAACCACTTACTACAAAGGACTTTCGGGCAAAGGCTGGGAATCTGCATTAACGATAAGTGGTACAGAAGGAGCGCAACTTGTTCTCAAAAAGGGTGAGATGGGAGCCGTAATCACAGTCGGAGAAACGGACGGCAAAACTGTGATCGGAGTAGTATACGGAGAAGAGCTGAACTAGTAGCTTTCGAGGTGTATAATGTCCGGACATTCTAAATGGTCAACGATCAAGCACAAAAAGGCCGCGACCGACGCCCGGCGCGGAAAGCTTTTCTCCAAGCTGATCCGTGAGATTACGGCGGCGGCAAGGGTTGGCGGAGGCGACCTTGATGTCAACCCGCGCCTGAGAACCGCGGTAGATGCGGCAAAGACCGCGAACATGCCCTCAGACAACATCGAGCGGGCCGTAAAGCGCGGAACCGGCGAACTGCCAGGCGTCACATACGAAGAGGTAACATACGAGGCCTACGCGCCCTCGGGTGTGGCGATGGTGATAACGGTATTGACCGACAACAAAAAACGCACCTTAAGCGAGATCAAACACGTACTCTCCCGCCACGGCGGTCACCTGGGGTCTGCCGGAAGCGTTGCCTGGCAGTTCAAGGCGTGCGGCATCATCCATCTCGCTGCGGATGCCTACGGCGAGGACGAGGCTTTAGAGATGGCGCTTGAGGCCGGTGCCGAGGATTTCCGCCACGACGGATCAATATACGAGATAAGAACCGAGTCTGGAAAGTTCGCCGCGGTGAGGGATGCTTTGGCCGAAGGGGGCGCAGAGATCCTTCACGCCGAGCTGACCCAGATACCGCAGAACACCGTGTCTTTGAGCGCGAAGGACGCAGCCAAGGTCTTAAAGCTCATCGACGCGCTTGAGGATCTCGACGACGTCCAGCAGGTCTACGCCAACTTCGACATCCCCGAAGAGGTGATGGAGAAGTTGGCCGCCGAAGAGTAGTCGGTCAGTCAATCGCCTAAGCCGGGTGGATCGCTTGCGTGAAGAGAAGGGGTTACGGTTGGAGTGGAAGGGCAGGGGAAGAGGATTAAACTGAGCATGAAAATACTGGGCGTTGATCCGGGGCTGGCTTCGACAGGGGTGGTAGTCATTGAGTCAGAAGAAGATCTCAAGCTTCTGTATAAAGAGGTCATCCGTACCAGGCCGGAACAATCAACACCGGCAAGGCTGGGGATAATCGCAGAGGGATTGGAAGGAGTTATCCAGTATCACCATCCTGATCTGCTGGCTCTGGAGACCGCGTTCGTTCGCCGTGATACCCCGCAGTCCGGCCTCTCGCTGGGCAAGGTGATGGGGGTTATCCTCCTTACGGTGCACAGAAAAAAACTTGACCTCATCGAGGTAACCCCGCGCGAGGTCAAGGAGACTCTTACCGGCTACGGCAACGCATCCAAGGAGCAGATAGGGCGTGCGGTGGCAAAAAACCTTGGGCTTTCCGAGCCTTTGCGTCCCTCCCACGTTGCCGACGCCGCAGCGGTGGCCTTGACTGCAGCCTCGATCGTGGCTACACTACGTAAGAAATGATTGGTTTTCTCAAAGGCCGCGTGATCTCGCGGGATGAAGAGGCGGAGACGATTACCCTGTTGGTGCGCGACGTGGGTTACGAGATACGGCTTCCCCATATCGTCTACCGGGGGCTGGAAATCCATCGCACGAGTCTTGAGGAGGAGCCGGAGCTCGAGCTCTTCATCTACCAGCACCAGACCGAACGAATGCCAAAGCCCTTGCTCATCGGGTTCCGCAACGAGGTGGAGCGCGAGTTCTTTACCAAGTTGATATCGGTTCAGGATATCGGCCCGACCGCGGCTGCTAAGGCCTTGACCATGCCGATCCGCACCATCGCACGGGCTATAGAGGAGCGTGACATCACAACCCTAACCAGGCTTTCAGGGATAGGAAAGAACAAAGCGGAAAAGATAGCGGCCACCCTTGCAGGCAAGGTTGCCAAGTTCGCGCTGATTCAAGAGGAAGAGAGGGAGATTCCTGAAGTCGTCTCCACCGATGAGTTGAGATTGCAGGTGATAGAGGTCCTTGTCTCCCAGCTTGGCTACAAGCGCACAGAGGCAACAGTTATGGTAGACGAGGTCTTGGCAGAAAACCCGGGGATCCAGACCCCGGAGGAGCTGTTCGATGCGGTATACAGGTCAAGACGCTGATCCCAAGCAAGAGGGTAAGAAGGAACAGGCGCACGTGCTCACAGAGAAACCGGTTGAAGACAAGTCTAGCTGGGATCTGAGGCCCAAGAGGCTTGCCGAATGCATAGGGCAGTCCAGGCTGGTGGAGACGTTATCTATCGCAATCGAAGCTGCCCGCAAGCGTGAGGAGCCGATGGATCACGTGCTGCTTCACGGGCCGCCAGGACTGGGAAAGACAACCTTCGCCAACGTGATAGCCAGGGAGATGGAGGTGCCTATAGTCACCACCTCAGGTCCCGCCCTGGAGAGAGCAGGCGACCTGATTGCATATCTTACGGGCCTGGAGCGGGGCTCGGTTCTCTTTATCGACGAGGTTCATAGACTGCCAAAGGTCGTTGAGGAGTTCCTTTATCCGGCGATGGAGGACTTCGCGGTGGACTTCATATTCGACAAGGGCGCTCACGCAAGGTCTCATAGATTCCGTCTGGACCGCTTTACGCTCGTAGGTGCGACGACACGTCCCGGTCTGCTCTCGGCACCTTTAAGGGAGCGCTTCGGGATAACCAGAGCGGTTGGGTTCTACACCGAGGAGGAGCTTGCCCAGGTTGTCAAGCGCTCTGCCGGGATACTGGAAGTGGAGGTAGACGACGAGGGGACACGAGAGATAGCCAGGCGCGCAAGGGGTACGCCCCGCATCGCAAACACCCTGCTTAAAAGGGTTCGCGACTTTGCTCAGGTGAGAGCGGACGGACGCATCACCCGAAAGGTGGCGCTGGACGCGCTGGCGCTCGAAGGCGTTGACGAGATCGGCCTGACCGACCTGGACAGGACCCTGCTTCTAGCTATCGTAAGATTCTACTCAGGCGGCCCGGTTGGGCTTGAGGCTATAGCCGCCACCCTGCAGCAGGAGTCCGATACCATAGTGGACATGATCGAGCCGTTTTTATTAAAGATCGGCTTCCTGGCCCGAACGCCATCAGGAAGGGTCGTAACCGAGGAGGCCTGCGAGCACCTGGGCGAGCACCCCAAGACCAAACGCTCAAGGCCGAAAACCGGCAAGCTCGAGCTGTGAAGATCTACGTAACCCGGCGCATACCCTCCGCGGCGCTGGAGCTTCTGGCCGATCACGAGGTGGAGGTCTACGAAGGCTCGACCCCGATCCAGCGCAAGCTTCTTGCCGAGAAGGTAGCCGACGCCGATGCGCTGATCTCGCTTCTTTCCGATCCTATAGATGCGGAGCTGATGGACGCCGCCCCACATCTCAAGGTAATCGCCAACTACGCGGTGGGGTATGATAACATAGAGGTGGATGAAGCAACCAAGCGTGGGATAGTTGTGACCAACACCCCTGACGTTTTGACCGACGCAACAGCCGAGCTTGCCTGGGCGCTTCTTTTTGCCGCGGCGCGCAGGATAGGAGAGGCGGAACGATTCACAAGAGCCGGCAGGTTTACAGGATGGGGACCGATGCTTTTACTCGGCCAGGGGATAAGGGGAAAGACGCTTGGGGTGGTGGGCGCGGGAAGGATCGGAACGCGTTTCGCCTTAGGCTCGCGCGGGTTCGAGATGAAGGTTTTTTACTACGACCAGGAGCGTAACGAAACCCTGGAGCAGGAGCTTGGTGCCAAGAAGGTGGACATCTCCTACCTTATGCACGAGGCCGACTTCGTCTCCATACATCTTCCCCTGACTCAAGAGACCAAACATCTCATAGATGCGCATCAGCTGTTCCGCATGAAACCCACCGCGGTCCTTATAAACACCTCCCGCGGACCTATCGTTGACGAGGCCGCACTTGTGGCGGCGCTGCGTGCAGGTAAACTTGCCGCCGCCGGGCTTGACGTCTACGAAGCCGAGCCGGAGCTCTCAGCCGAGTTCTTCGAGATGGAAAACGTGGTGCTTGCCCCTCACATAGGCTCCGCGACCCAGCAGGCACGTTCAGCAATGGCAGAGCTATGCGCGTACGCGACGCTCAAGGTCTTTGCCGGCGAGATGCCACCCAACATCGTCAACCGCGAAGTTTGGCTTCATAGAAAATAATACCATCCGATAATGTGGAACGGCCTCTCCAGGCCGTTCGATAATTCCCGCACAGGCGGGAGCACCCGACGGGGCACGCTGAGTCTGTGCTACATTATCCTCCTGCGATCTTTTTGCCGCAGGCAAAAAGGAGCACAAATTTCAATTGAAAACACCCCGGATCAAGGTATAATTCGCAATGATCGACCTGCACGTTCACACCTCATTCTCCCCTGATTCCAACATTGCCCCTGAACGCGCCTGCCGTGCGGCTGTGGCAAGAGGGCTGAAGATCATAGGCTTCGCCGACCACGTTGAGTTCCTGCCCGAAGACGGGGCGTACGTCGACCTGATCAATCCTGAAAAGATCCTTACCGAGATCGAGCGCCTGCGCGAGCGCTACCGCGGAAAGCTTGAGATACTCTTCGGCGCGGAGATCGGCTACATCCCCGGAAAAGAGGGCCGGATAAAGGATTTTTTGGATTCGCAACCTCTCGACTACGCCGTAGGCTCGGTGCACTACGTGGACGGGGTGCTGGTTTCAAGATGGGTAAGGGAGCGGGAGCTGGCAGGAAAATCCTTCATGCCCTACTTCGAGAACGTGCTTGCCGCCGCGGAAAGCGGCCTGTTTGATGTCCTGGGTCATCTCGATTACATAAGGAAGTATCTATTTGCTCCTCAGAAATACGTGAGGGAGGAGTACGAGGGGATGGTGGACAGGATTCTTGAGAGCGCCGCACGAGAAGGTCTGATTATTGAGCTTAACACCTCGGGCTGGCGGCACGCGACCGGGGAGCCTTATCCGGGCGGAAAGATACTGAAACGCTTCGCCGAGCTGAGCCGGGG
This sequence comes from Caldifarciminota bacterium, assembly GCA_034717795.1. GTDB lineage: Bacteria > Hydrothermota > Tepidihabitantia > B3-TA06 > B3-TA06 > B3-TA06. The sequence continues at coordinate 7,140 of JAYELY010000080.1, read as the reverse complement.
CCTTACTGGTGGTGTTACGGGTGTTACGGGTGTTACGGTGGGGTCCGACGCCCACAAGTACTACGAGGTCGGATACGCCGCAGGGCAAGCGAGGGATTTACTGCGACGTGCCGGATTCGGCTCGGTGGAGGTGCTCAGGCAGCGCAAGCGTTTCGCGCTTCCCCTATGAGGTTTCGGCGGATTTACGATCTTCTGGCTCCATTGTACGATCTTCTGCTTTACCTGCCTATCTTCAACTTAAAGAAGGAACAGGCCGCGGCTTTGCCCTGGATAAGAGGAGAAAGGATACTTGAGATCGGCTGCGGCACATTGTATCTGCTTGATCAGATAGCTTCACCTGAAAGGTCGGTGGTCGGTCTGGACATCTCCAAATGGATGCTGCGCGAAGCTCGTAAAAGACTCGTTCGGAAAAACAAGAGAGCATCCCTTGTTCTCGCAGACTATTATCACCTCCCACCTGGGTTGACTGCCTGAAAGCTCAGACTATACTTCAAAGAATGCATCGAGTGTTGCTTTTTGCGGTTTTCGCGTCGCTTTCAGGGTGCACGATGCGTATTGCTATGACGGAACAAGGGTTGCCTGCATTATCTGCCTATAGTCTTGTGCTAGGAGAGGACGATACCACCCTGGTTGGGACCATAACCATGCTCTCGGATAAGCTCCAGGCGTTTGATGTGGTCGAGATAAGAGGCGATACCGCCTTCCGGGTAGGGCGGGTGCTTTTTGATAAAAGCATCCAGCCTTACTATGGAGGCATCATAAAGGCCCGTCTGAGGCCTATCGAAGCTGAGGTCTACGGATACATTACCAAGGTCGAGATCCTGGAGTGGTCAGAGGAGCCGCTGGCGCGCGAGGCAACCCGCCAGGCTGTTGAAGATATACTGAAGAGACAAAATAGACGTTTGAACCGTCTCGTTAAGGAAGAAGGTTTCGAGGGATGGGAATCCGACGGAACCCTTCAGCTCGAGGGCTACGACCCGGAGGCAAAGATTGCAATCTACAGTATGGCATCGAGGGCGGTTTATGAAGGAAACATTCAAAGACAGCCGATTTTAGTCGTGTGGGCCACACCCCAAGGGGCGATCCTGAAGGTCAACCTTGCGATCCTGAATCGGATACTCGAAAGGAGATAACGTGAAGAGGCTATTTTTGCTACTTCTTTCGGCCACAGCCGTTTTCGGCACGACGTGGTATGAGGTAAGCGTTCCTCTCGAAGGGGAGTCATTCCCCGCCGTACTCAGAGGATTTGACATCGTCGGCGGCAAAGCCGGCTACCGGGCAGAGATCGTGTGCACACAGGAAGGACTCAAGCTCCTGGATCAGGCTGGTGTTGACTACCGAATCATCATAGAGGATCTCGAGGCCTACTGCGCCGCACAGATGCTTGGCCCTACAAACTTCGGCAATTACTATACATACGATGAGACCAACGCTATTCTCGATTCACTGCATGAACAGTACCCCTCGATAATAAGCGAAAGGATGATCCTTCCCAACGACAGCCTGGGCGATACCACATGGGACGGCAACCACGTGTGGGCTGTGAAGGTATCGGACAACGTGGAGACCGAAGAGAACGAACCCGAGGTTTTATATACCGGGATTCATCACGCCCGCGAGCCGATCGGGGCAAACATCTGCGTTGAATGGGCGCGCTGGCTGTGCGAAAACTACGGGCAAGACCCACTGGCCACCTATCTCGTGGATAACCGCCAGATATGGATCGTTCCGATAATAAATCCCGATGGCTACCTTTACAATGAAGAGATGCGTCCTGGCGGCGGCGGCATGCACCGCAAGAACCGCAGGCAAACTGGCACCGAACCGCAGGGAGTTGACAACAACCGCAACTATCCCTACATGTGGGGCTACGACAACCAGGGCTCCTCGCCCGATCCTGAGGAGGAGACCTATCGTGGTCCTGAGCCTGGCTCAGAGCCTGAGACCCAGTCGGTGATGAACCTGTGCAAGGAGCATTCCTTCGTTACCGCACTCAACTTCCACAGCTTCTTAAACCTGTTCCTATATCCCTGGGGTTATATAAGACAGAAGTGCGAGGACTCTTTGGCCTTCTATGGTTGGGGTGAGATCGCCACCCGGAAGGCCCACTACACGGTGATCGGCGGCCACGAACTCTACCCAACCAACGGCGACTCCGACGACTGGATGTACTGGGATCAGGGTATCTTTTCCGTAACCCCTGAGATAGGCGAGCGGTTCTGGCAGGAGTGGCAGATAGAGCAGCACATAGCCGAGACCCATCCCATGATGATCGCCACCGCAAAGGCGGCAGGCATCTACCCTGAGCTTTTAGGCATCTCGTTCTCGGACGGCGGGGACGGTGAGATATCGCCCGGAGAAACCGTTGACCTCATCGTCCACATACATAACATGAGCGTGAAGGACCCTTCAGGCGTGATAGACCTTGAGCTCAGTACAAACGACTACCGTGCTGAACTGATCACTTCTTCGGCGTCGATTGAATCCCTTGCCCCGCAGACAGGCGGCACAAACCAATCTGATCCGCTTCAGGTAAAGATCTCCCTCTCCGCGCCGCCAGACTCGGCGATACCGCTTACGCTTACGATCCAGGCGGCAGGCCAGGAGTTCGTCCACCAGATCATCCTGCCGGTGGGTGAACGCCAAACCCTGCTCGCCGAGGATTTTGACGACCAGAACTATGAAGGCTGGTACTCCAACTGGGCGGTGACCGACCAGAAATCGCACTCCGGGGATTATTCCATTACCGACTCCCCGGATGGCCCCTACGACGACGAGAGCTTATACTATCTAGAGAGTCCTGCACTCGATCTTTCAGATAAGGTGATCGCCGAGCTCAGCTTCTGGCATCTTTTTTCCATCGAAAAGGGCTGGGACTGGGGAGCAGTTGAGGCAAAGAGCAGTCAGACCGACGGCTGGGTAACCCTCAAGCGCTTCTCAGGCTCCCAGGAAGAGTGGCGCGAGGAGCGCTTTGACCTCTCAGGGTTCTGCGGCTCCTCCGACCTCCAGATACGCTTTACACTGACCACCGATCAGGCTCTGCATTTTGACGGCTGGTATGTGGACGACGTGGTGCTGACCGCGTTCAAAGGCAAGGCTTCGGGTCCCGGGCTGCACGAACTGGTAGATATCCGGACCGCTGCCGGACCGGTTGAGAGCGTAACCACTGGAAACCTGAGCTTTGCCGGTCCTGCAGGCGCTCAGGTGGACGTCGCAGTATTCGACGCATCCGGACGCCTGCTTGCCCGGACAGAAGGAACCACCCCATTCAGCTGGCAGATGCAGGATAAAAGCGGCAGCGCTCTGCCTACCGGGGTATACTTTGTAAGAACCATCTCGGATACAAGAGAGACTAACCGCAAGGTCGTGGTGATCGATTAAAAAGACTTCTTGTGGAACACAACTGACCCGCCAGGAGGCATGGTGAAGAAGGATCTCGTTTCAATCGCTGATCTAAATGGTGAGGAGATCAGGGAACTATTCAAGATATCTGCCGAGATAAAGGGTTTAGAGCTTGATCTTGCCAAAGGCAAAACCCTGGCTCTCGTGTTCGAGAAACCGTCGCTGAGGACGCGTGTCACGTTCTCAATTGGCTTCTTCCAGCTGGGCGGGAACGTTCTCTACCTTGCACCTGCCGACATCGGCCTGGGCAAGCGGGAGTCGGTGCCTGACGTTGCACGAAACCTTTCCCGCTGGGTTGACGCGATCAGCGCCCGCACGTTTGCACATAAGACAATCCAGGAGCTTGCGGAGAATGCGTCCATCCCTGTAATCAACGCGCTCTCAGACGCCGAACACCCGTGCCAGGCGCTGGCCGACTTCCTGACTATACTTGATCATCTGGGGTCCCCGAGCGAACGCGAAGCGTTCGATTGGGGTAAAATCAAGTTATCTTACTTCGGCGACGGCAACAACGTGTGCCACTCGCTGATGCTCACAGCTGCCAGGCTGGGCGCCAGGATGGTCATTGCAGGGCCACAGGGCTACGGTCCCAAACAAGAGTTCATTGAGATGGCGCAGGAGGAGTCGAAAAAGACCGGCGCCTCTATAACCGTAACCCACGACCCTAAAGAAGCTGCCGCCGACGCTGACGTTATCTACACCGACGTGTGGGCCTCGATGGGACAGGAGCAGGAGGCAGAAAAGCGCAGGCCCCTGTTCGCGCCCTTCCAGGTAAACTCCGAACTCTTGAAGCACGCAAAACCTGATGTCCTTGTCGAACACTGCCTGCCCGCGCACCGGGGCGAGGAGATAACCTCGGACGTGCTGGACGGTGAACACTCGGTGGTCCTCGATGAGGCCGAGAACAGGCTTCACATCCAGAAGGCGATACTTTATAAAGTGCTTACCCCACACTGATACTCCGTCTCAGTGTGGGGATCCCCTAAGGAATATAAATTGAGGCTGACCGAAAGTAGGGGCAGACCTTTAGGATCTGTGACAAAAGATTCAATCCTACGACTTTCTCGATAATCATCGAATTGACGACGCGCATTTAAGGCGCACAGGCTACGTATCTACTCGACTTACCTCAATTCGCTTCTTGTCTTAATCTGCGTCAATCTGTGCTCCGAAGGAGAACGACTGAAAGGAGTTCTCATCTGTGGTTTCAAATGGTTTTGACCCAGTCCGTTTAGGTCGGCCCTCAGATTTATCCGCGATCATATCGGGAAGACAAACGAGGACTGTTTGTATTGACAACTTGACCCATCTGATTATATTGCAACCGTGCATTTCTTAGCAGAGCATAACATCCTTATCTTTCTATTACAGCTTACCGTTTTACTGTTTGCTGCCCGGGCCGCGGGAGAGCTGTTTCGCAGATTCAAACAACCCGCGCTCGTAGGCGAGATGCTTGTGGGCATCATCTTCGGCCCGACGATATTCGGGCGGTTCCTGCCCGGCCTGGAGGCCGCACTCTTCCCTGCCGATCCTGTTCAGCACTCGATGCTTCAGACCGTCTCCTGGCTTGGGGTGCTCTTTCTTTTGCTCGTAACCGGCTTCGAGGTAGAGATCTCGGCGATCTGGAAACAGCGGCGTTCCTCTCTAACCATAGGGTTCGTAGGGGTCTTGCTTCCCATGCTCATGGGTATTGGGCTTGCGCTTCTGCTTCCTGAAAGATACATGATTGACCCTGGCCGTAAACTGGTCTTCGTACTATTCATGGGCACCGCTATGGCCATCTCCGCCATACCAATCATAGCCAAGGTGCTGCACGATCTGGACATCCTGAAAAGCGACATAGGGCTTACCATAATCTCGGCCTTCACGGTGAACGACATCCTGGGTTGGGTGGCGTTTACCATGGTGCTCGGTCTTGCCACCCAGCAGCGCATCAATTGGTTATCCACGCTGAGGGTCTTCGGGGGCACGGCGGTGTTTATAGCGTTCAGTTTGACCTGGGGACGTAAGCTGGTGAACATGGCTGTGAAGTGGATCAACGCGAGCTGGCTGCCTAAGCCTGGGAGCGTTCTGACCTTCGTCGTTCTCCTTGGTGGGCTGTGCGGAGCTTTGACCCAGCTTATCGGCATCCATGCCGCCTTCGGGTTCCTGGTTGCCGGGGTGATGGCGGGCGGTGCGCCGGCCATTTCGGAGCGCAGCAGAGAGACGATCTCCCAGATGGTGTATGCGGTGTTCGTTCCGCTTTTCTTCGTAGGCATCGGACTCCGGGTTGACTTTCTGGCCAACTTTGACTGGCTGCTTGTCAGCACCGTAACCGCGGTAGCCATTGGAAGTAAGCTGGTTGGAGCCTGGCTGGGGGCGAGAATGTCCGGTATCCCGCAGCGCGACTCGTTCGCCATAGGCATAGCGCACACGCCTGGCGGGGCGATGGAGATAATCATCGGCGTGCTGGCGTTGGAGCTCGGACTTATAAATCTGGTGGTATTTGAGGCGATCGTGGTCGCGGCACTGGTTTCCTCGATAGCTGTGGGACCCCTCTTATCTCTCGCTCTCGGTCTGCGCCGCGCCTTCAACGCCCTTGAGTTCTTCCTTGCCGATGCGGTCGTTCCTGAACTTGCGGGCGAAAGCACGCTGGAGGCAATAGGAAAACTATGCGGCTCCATCTCCGAGCATGAGGGGATGCCGGGTGCGGCCAAGTCGTGCGCCGCGGTCAGGCTTCGCGAGGCGATAATGGGAACCGGGATGGAAAAAGGGATCGCCATACCGCACGCAAGGATGGAAGGCCTGGCCAGGCCGGTTTTTACATTCGGACGCTCGACCAAGGGGGTGGAGTGGAACACGGCTGACGGGCTTCCGGCAAGGCTCGTTTTCTTGATCCTTACCCCTGACCCGGACAAAGACGATCTGCAGGTAAAGATCCTTGCCTCAATTGCCCGGGCGATGGAGGATGAGAAGATAAGGAAGGGGATGCTTGAGGCTCGCGACAGGAAGGAGATGATAGATATCTTCACCACCGCTCTGCGCCGCGACCGGATGATGAGGGCAAGAGGATAATTACCCCACCCGAAAGCTTCGCTTCCGGGCGGGGACCCCAAACAGTGCTCCTTTCGCCGGAGGCGAAAGATCGCAGAAGGGGACTCATCGCAAAACCTTCTCGAACACGAAATAGTTGACATTCCAACGAGGCTCGCTAGACTAGCGTCTAAAATGAAGTTACGAATTATGCTCAGGAATTCCCCCGGTGACGGCAGGTATATGCTAATTCGGGGTCCCCATACCGTTCTGAAAGAAGGGTATGGGGTATAAAAAGGAGGCCTGATGGACGTTACCAAAGCGATCCGCGATCGCAGAAGCGTTCGCTCGTATGAAAATAAGGACATCCCCCAGGAGGTGCTCCTCAAGGTGCTGGAGGCTGCCAGGCTGGCCCCCTCTGCCAACAACCGTCAGCCCTGGAAGTTCGTAGTGGTTCGCGAGGCGGCAAAACGCGCCGCACTGGCCAAGGCGGCCAAGGAGCAGCAGTTCGTGGCCGAGGCTCCGGTGGTGATCGCCGCTGTGGCGATGGAACCTGAAAGGACGATGACCTGCGGGGTTCCCACCTATGCCGTTGACCTGGCGATCGCGGTGGATCACATGACACTCGCCGCGGTGGATCAGGGGCTCGGCTCGTGCTGGATCGGGGCTTTCTACCAGGAGGACGTAAGAAAGATCCTTAAAATCCCCGACGAGTATAAGGTGGCC
>JAYELY010000079.1:0-4211 GCA_034717795.1 Caldifarciminota bacterium | reverse complement strand
AAGGTGTCCTCCCAGGCGTAGAAGGGCGAGTTCGAACACAGGGTATCTATCCTCCTGCAGTGATAGGGCTGATCCTTGGCTCCTTCCCACAGATCGGAGGGCAAAAGGGTCATCCCGCCGCAGGTGGAGTGATAGTAGACCTCTGCAATCTCTTGCTTGTATCCTAAGACAAGCCCTGCCGTCTCGCGCACCGCCTCCAGTGAAGCCGAATCGACGGGCAACCCCTTATAGACCTGGGAAAGCTGGCTGTCTAAAAGATCGTAGCCGACGTCGTGATCGCCCATGTTCTTGTACGCGTAAGTTCGTGCCAGAACGGCCTGGGTCTTGAGTGCTTCTGCACCGCCCGCAGGCATCTCCGACGCCACCACCGACGCCAGGTAGTCTTCCTCCGGGATGTAGTTGAGGATAAAAAGCTCCCCCTCCGAGGCGTAGAAGGTGAATCCGCCGGCGTATCTGCGCTTAAGCTCACCGGCTGTGATGGTGTAGCGGGCCGCATCCATCTGCTGGAAGTAGCTCTTCCTTCTGCCGTTGACCAGAAGTGAGTCGCCCGCAGCCTTAATCCTGTAGGTGCTCTGGCTTGATGAGATGACCACCTCCTGCTGTCGCTCCTCGGCAAAGACGCGGACGGTGAAGGTCTTGCTGACCGATATCAAGGAGAGGAAAAGCAAGAAGTGACTCATGAAAACCGATCCAATAGCCGGGGCGGGAACCTGTCTTGATGAAAGAGTTTTATCAGCCGATCCAGCTCGGCACGCGCGGACCTCGCTTCATCCGCAGTGATCCATTTGTTTCGAATCGCCTCGTCGAACTCATCCTCGTCGAGGACCGCGATCCGTGACCGGTCAGGGGATATCCAGAGATCGAGAAACAGGTCCTTGGTCCAGTAGCCGTCGGGGCGAAGCTCGGACGGGGTGTTTATGTCCGCGTAGTAGCCGGTAAAGCTCTCCTCCGTCCCGTCAGGCTTAAAGATCTTCGCCACGTCGTGCCAGTGTTTTCGATACTCGGCGAACACTGCCCTGTAGCCGTTCGCTATGACGGTCTCTCCCCCTATTATCAGGGGTTCTGACGCGCCCTCGAGGATATGTGAGGTAACGATCACCTCATCATCTTTATAGAGAAGTTCGGCGGGGATATCCAGTAGCCGATGTGGAGGACGAAAATAATGAATCACGGTTGTTTTGGAATCAGACATAACTCTCCCACGATCCAAACGACTTCACGGCTCTAAGTTTAGCGGAAATACCGAAAGACGCAAGCAAGAAGGGTTTGATCCCGGAACAAACGAATAAGGGCTTGCGCCCTCGGGCACGAACTCGCAGATTGATTCCTCCGATCTTTTCGCCGCAGGCGAAAAGGAGGATTACTAAAACCTCCAGCCGAAGTATGCCGGGACGGTCAAGGAGAGCGGACATCGGTCGGTTCCCGAGCCTACACCGTAGACAAGCTCCAGCTTGCCGACGAACCCTTTACCAAGCCCAAGCCCCAGACCGATGCCTGCACCGGCGAGCAGCCCGTCATGGGGGTCTTCGTTGACGTCGGCCAGGTAGAAAGGCGGCAACCCTGGCTCGTGTATGGCGGCGATGTCGAACGAAACACTGGCCGCCCACCAGCAGTCGTCTATACTGCCCACAAGGGGCAGATTCTTGATGGAAAAATCCAGCCACCGGTAGCGCAGCTCCATCGAGCTCACCGAAAGACATGCCCCAACCTGGGTGGTATCCTTCCAGCCCCGAAGGAAGCGATCCTTGCCGATGTAGACGGTGCGGTAGCGAGGGATGGAATCTATCTGCTGGTAGGTGAAGACGTTGCCTGCAAGCACCGTCCTTTCTCCCAGAGGAAGGTATCCGGCCACCGAAACCGAGCAGGCGCGCTGGGTTTGAAAGCCCTCGGTGTAGCCCGGATTGTGGAGGTAGGAGGCGACGACCTGAACGCCCTTGGTTGGATACGAAGCGTCGTCGCGCAGGTCAAGTTCAAGGGTTGGCTTGAAGTAAACGGAGCGGTCGATTGTATCCGAAGCGAAGGTATACTGCACGGTGTCTGATTCCAGACCGTATGCCTTGGTCTGCAGAAAGCCGATCTCGAGCGAAGCGATCAAGGGACGAACCAGCCGCACGGTTTGCTCGTATGATACCCTGTGCTCGATGCGGTAGATCTCTGCGTCCTTGCGCCAGAAGTAGGTAAAGGTGTAACCTAACTGCTCGCCGTGCCAGCGTGAATGGGTCAAGGGGATTCCCAGGCAGGTGTAACCCTTCCAGCGAGGCGTGGCGAACCGGAACCCGATCTCGCCTCCAACGTCCACGTGCAAGGCCCGACCAAAAAGATTGGGATACAATGCGCCCGCACCCAGGTAGAATCCGGTGGAGGCGTCTATGCCCACGATTGGGTAAGGCAGCGGGTAGCGGCGTTCAGCGACCGTGATTACTACGTCGCTCTTCTCCGCGTTAGGATTAACCGCCTTGATCTCAACACTGCCGAACGCGCCGGTGCTCAATATGGCGCTGCGGGTCTCCTCGACCGCCTCAGGGGTCAGGGTGTCGCCCGGTCCAAAGGCAAGCTCCCGGCGGATGATACCCTCATGGGTAAACTCGTTGCCTTCTATCTCGATCCTTCCAACGACCGGCGCGGGAAAAACAAGCGGTCCTACAACTCGACTGGACTCCTCCGGATTCACCTCCGGAACCTGATGTTTCAGCGGCATCCGTTGGGCAAGCGTTATTGGAGCGGCAAGCATCAGGGCGATTAAAAAGATGTTCATTTGCCCTCTATCTCGCCAAGGAGCTTCTGGGCGTCCGGCTTATCCTCAAGGTAGAAGTCAGCCGGGTCCTTGGGGTTGGTAACGGCAAGGCACCTCTTGAGCTGTTCGCGGGCGGCGGAGTAGTTTTTCTGTTTTATGTATACCTTGGCAAGGTCAACGTAGAGCAGGGTGTAGTTGGGATCGATACCGATGCCCTTCTGGAGATAGGAGACGGACTTGTTGATATCCCCGCCGGCAAAGCCGGGAACCTCGAGATACCAGACGGCCAGCCCGTCCATGGCCGGGGTGAACTTGGGGTCCAGTGAGAGAGCCTTTTCAAAATCAGCCTTGATACCGGGAGCCATCGAAAGTGAGTTGAGCACGCCCTTTGTCTGACCGATCCGTCCCAGGGCTACGCCGTGCCAGAAGTGGGTCTCGGGGACAGCGGCGTTCGCAGCCTTGGCCTTCTGTGCGTAACCTCTGGCCGTCTCGTAGCGGGAAAGCTTATCCTGTTTTGAGGTCTTGTCGTCGCCGTAAAGACAGTAAAGCCTGGCCATGCGCCAGAGGGCCTCGGCGTCGTTGGCGTTCTCGGAAAGGAGTGCCTTACACAGGTTGTATACCTGATCGGTATAGCCCTTGTAATCCTTGTGGCGGTTCTGGTAGTAGTTGTCGGCCTTGGAAAGCCGCGCGTCCAGCGCCCACACTGCGACCGTGAGCAAAAGCCCGCACAGAACAACTCGTTTCATGCATCCTCCTTGATAATGGTGAGTCTACGAAATGAACCTCGCAAGTCAAGTGGATACTTCAGGGCTCGCCCTGAAGCTCATTTGCCCTCTATCTCCTTTAATAGCTTGCGGGCCTGCGGCTCATCCTGTGTGTAGAAATCGGCAGGGGAGGAAGGGTTCTTCACGGCAAGGCATTTGTTGAGTTGAATCCGGGCAGACTCGTAGTCCTTCTTCTTGACATGAGCCTTTGCAAGATACACATAAAACAGGGTGTAGTTGGGATCGATAAAGAGGCCTTTCTTGAGCCAGTGGATTGATCTGTCCACGTCTCCTCCGGCGAGCCGCGGCGCTTCGAGATACCAGATTGCAAGCGCACACATCGCCTTCGTGTGGTTAGGGTCGAGCTCAAGCGCCTTCTGGAACGCCTTTTTGACCTCCCCACCTTGAGAGAGCGCCTGGAGAAGTCCACGAACCTGTATGATACGTGACAGGCCGACGCCGTACCAGAAGTGCGCATCCGCGGAACCACGGTCCGCGGCCTTGGCCCGCTTGGCATAAAACTTGCACTTCTCGTAAAAAGCGAGCTTGGCGAAGGTCTCACTCTCGTAGTATCCAAACGCAGAGTAGTTACGCGCCATTCGCCACAACGCCTCGACATCCGAAGGATTCTCTTTCAAAACCTCCTCGCAGAGTTCGGCTGACCTTGAAAGATAGGTGGTATCCCTATGGCGATTGATGAAGTAGTAATCGGC
>JAYELY010000078.1:0-4225 GCA_034717795.1 Caldifarciminota bacterium | reverse complement strand
AACTCGGGCCAGCGCTTGCTCGTTCTACCCTTGTCCGCCGATGGGTTTATAAGGAATCGGACATTCATCTTACATCCTTATCCATTCTTCGATAATAGGCAAAAATCAATCCAGTGCAAGAGTGCTTCAGAAGTCAGGTGCTGATGAATCCTCTTCGTCCACCAGAGATCCTTTACCTGAGGTATACCTCGACCCTGCGGTTTTTGGCCTTGCCTTCGGAGGTGGAGTTGGAGGCCAGTGGCCGAGCGGCTGAGATGCCGCAGGGAACGAGTCTTTTGTAGTCTATCCCCCGATCAAGCAGGTAACGAGCTATGACGGCGGCACGCAGCGCTGAAAGCTCCCAGTTGGTGGGGTAGCGATCGCGCAGCGAGGAGCTCACGCGCACGTTGTCGGTATGGACCATGATCGCCACGTCGCCCTGGGAGGTTTTAAGAACGGGAAGAAGCTTGTCAAGCTCCCCCTTGCCCTTGGCCGAGAGCTGGCCCGGCTTTGACGAGGAGAAGAGGTCGTCTGAAGGGATGGCGGCAATCAGATTGCCGTAGTCGAACTCCCGGGGCCGGATTGATGCAGTATCCAAAGCAACGGTGCTGTCCGAGACAGACATCGTATCGAGAGGTCTTCCCTCTTGCAGGGCCGCCACCTTCGCGGTCCACATCTTTATCTCAGCCTCCTGCTCGGCGTAGCCTCGCTGAAGCGGGGCGTAGAAGATGAAGTAGCCGGCCACACCCGCGGCGGCGAAGATAAGCGCTAAAATCCAACCTGAATATCTCATGCCAGACCCTCCTTGAGCTCGCGCAAGCGCGCGATCTTTGCTACGAAAGTCTCCAGACGCCCCCTCTCCGCGGAAACGACGGCGTCCGGGGCCTTCTTTATGAACTCCTCGTTGGAAAGCTTGCCGTTGATCCTTTCAATCTCCGCTTCGAGATTGCCGATCTCCTTTGAGAGCCGGACGCGTTCGGCCTCAAGGTTGAGCCTGCCGGAAGAAACGAACTCCGCAAGCGGGAGATAGACCTGGCCCCATGAAAGCACCGCGCCGGTGGATGGGTGAGGCTTCTTTTTCGCCCTGCCGAGTGACTCGATCCCGGCAAGGCCGGCAAGAAAAATCATGTTTGCTTCAAGAGAGGCGTAGAGCGCATCGTCGGAGGTAACCACAGCAACCGGAGCCGGCATCTCCCTGGCTATGCCAAGCTCGGAGCGCATGGTGCGCACGGCGGTGATAAGGTCGGTCATGGCGTCAACCGATTGGGGCGATTGGCTGAACTCGGGGGGAACTTCGGGCCAGCGGTCGGAAAAAAGCCGGTGCTCGGCAAAGCTGAACCGCTCCCAGAGCTCCTCGGTGATGAACGGCATGTAGGGATGAAGCATGGCCAGGGAGGAGCGAAAACAGTAAAGAGCGCAGGAGATCCCACGATTCTCCTCTCGCTTTGCAAGCTTTGCGAACTCAAGACCCCAGTCGCAGAACGAGTGCCAGTAGAAGTTGTAAAGATATTTCGCCGCATTGTAAAGATCGTGCCTGGCTATGAGTTCCTTGACCTCCTCTGACGCCTTTCGAAGCCTTGCCAGCATCCAGCGCTCGGTCGGGGTGGGGTCGGTCGGTATCTCCGGTTTCTCGCCGTCAGTCAGCGACGCAAGCAACCTTGCCGAGTTCCAGAGCTTGTTTGCAAAGTTGCGGCCCACCTTGATGCGCTCCTCGGAGTAGCACACATCCTGTTCGCGCGGGGTGATGAGCATGAGGCCGAAGCGCAGCGCGTCCGCGCCGTATTTATCAATCAAGCCGAACGGGTCGGGCGAGTTCCCAAGGCTCTTGCTCATCTTGCGTCCCTTCTCGTCACGGACCATGACGTGGAAGAAGACGTTATCGAACGGTTTTTGGCCGGTGAACTCCAGTCCTGCCATGATCATGCGCGCCACCCACAGGTAGATGATGTCCCAGCCAGAGACAAGGGTGGATGTCGGGTAGTAGCGCTTGAGGTCCTCAGTCTCTTCGGGCCAGCCCATCACCGAAAACGGCCACAACCAGGATGAAAACCAGGTATCCAGAACGTCCGGGTCCTGCCTGAGCTCACGGGTCCCGCACTTCGGACAGGCATCCGGCTCCTCCACCGACGCGAATCTGTGCCCGCACTTTGAGCACGTATAGACCGGTATGCGGTGCCCCCACCATAGCTGCCGCGAGATGCACCAGTCCTGGATCGAACGCATCCAATGAAAATACAGATTCTTCCACCGTTCCGGATAGAATCTTATCACCCCGTCCTTGACCGCCTTTATTGCAGGCTCGGCCAAGGGTTTCATCTTCAAGAACCACTGCTCGGACAGGATGGGTTCGATCACCGTGTGGCAGCGCGAGCAGGTGGCTAGAGAGAGCCGGTAGGGTTCTATCTTTTCCAAAAGTCCCTGGGACTCAAGGTCTCGAACGATCTCTTTTCGCGCCGCGTAGCGGTCTTTGCCCGCGTATGCGCCCGCCTCATCACTCATCACGCCCGCCTCCGAAATGACCCTGACCTTGGCAAGTTCGTGCCGCTGGCCGATCTCGTAGTCGGCGGCGTCGTGAGCAGGGGTTACCTTTACCGCACCGGTGCCGAAATCCGGCTGGACCGCATCGTCGGCGATTATGGGGATGCGCCGTCCCATCAGAGGCAGGATGACGTACTTGCCCGCGAGATGCCTGTAGCGTTCGTCCGAAGGATTTACCGCCACCGCGGTATCGCCCAGCATGGTCTCAGGCCGGGTGGTGGCGACCGTTATGCGGCCCGAACCGTCCTCCAAGGGATAGCGGATGTACCACAGTGAACCCTGGCGCTCCTCATAGGAGGTCTCCTCGTTTGAGATGGCGGTATGGCAGCGCGGGCACCAGTTGACGATTCTAAGGCCCCGGTAGATAAGCCCTTTATCGTAGAGCTTCGCAAACACGGTGCGCACCGCACGCGCCAGCCCTTCGTCCAGGGTGAAGCGCTCGCGCGAGAAATCCAGAGCGCAGCCCATCCGCTCAAGCTGGCTCCGGATGATATCCCGGTGCTTGTTGGCCCAGCGCCACACCTCCTTGACGAACCCTTCACGCCCTAAATCCTCCTTGGATTTTCCTTCCCTGGCCAGCTTTTGCTCAACGACCACCTGGGTGGCTATGCCGGCGTGATCGAAGCCTGCAACCCAAAGCACCTCCTTGCCCGCAAGCGAGTGAAAACGCACGAGTATATCCTGAAGCTCGTTATCAAGCATATGACCCAGGGTCAGCTTACCTGTAACGTTGGGCGGCGGGATAACTATGACGAAGCGTTCCTTTTCCTCGTCGGGCTTGGGCGTGAACAAACCCTCCCGGACCCAGGCCTTGTACAGCCGCTCCTCTATGCCCTTTGGATCGTATCTCTTCGGGAACTCCGCTTGCATCAGGTATTATAGAAGACGGCCAGGGGAAAGTCAAGAGAACTTCTAAAGAGAACGCGGGGCAATTCTTCTGTTCAAATCTTAGAAATTTCCAATTCAATTTTATCAAAAAATGTAAGAGTCTCTTTTTTAATCCTATTTAGAGCCATTTGACAATAATCAGGGTCTATTTCGATGCCTATACTGTTCCGATCCGTCTTTATTGCAGCCAGCATGGTAGTCCCCGTGCCACAAAATGGATCAAGCACTGTATCACCAACGAATGAAAACATCCTAACGAGACGATATGCAAGCTCATAAGGAAATGGTGCGGGGTGTTCCTTTGTTGAAGCACCGGAGATGTTCCAGAATTGGCGAAACCACTCTTCAAAATCTTTTTTGCTTATCATAGACAACCGCCTTTGCTCAAGCGTTGGTTTCCTGTAACCACCAGGTTTGCGTTGCATCAGTATGAATTCTATGTCATTTTTTATTATTGCATTAGGTTCATACGGCTTACCCAGAAATTTAGTCCCATTGTTTACCTCATAAGAGGCATTGGCAATCTTGTACCAGATAATAGGGTTCAAGTTGTCAAAACCAATCTTTCTACACGAAACGGCTATGTCAGCATGGAGAGGCACTACAACATGTCTGCCGTGCCTTCGGCGCGACAGGCACACGTCCCCAACAACACAGACTAGCCTTCCCCCAGGGACCAAAACCCTGTAGCACTCTTTCCAAACCTTGGAGAGTTCACCCACGAACGTTTCATAATCCTCAATATGACCAAGTTGATCCGGATGTTCACGGTATCTCTTAAGAGTCCAGTAGGGCGGAGATGTAATGACAAGATGGATGC
>JAYELY010000077.1:0-4234 GCA_034717795.1 Caldifarciminota bacterium | reverse complement strand
GGCAAAGCTCCGGCGCCTGGTTCTTCACTGTGACAATCCACAGGGCGTAGCTATCCTGCGGGCTGCCATACACTGGTACAGGATAGACAATTTTATCCATGCCCATGTCCTGATTCCAATTGAGGCTAAAGAGCGTCTTTCAGAGCTTTGCAAAGGCCTTGCATGGAACTCTCTGTCATGGCCTGGCGAGAGTTCGCAGACCGTTCCTATCGAAGTGGATTTCAGGAGCTGGGGACAGTTTGCCGAGTGGAGGTACTATCTGGAGCTTGCCGGCTTCCCGCCCCAAGGGTTCGCGCTATTTGCAGAGGAGCGTATCCACGCGAAAGGCTTTGAGTTCTAGTCCGGAAGGCGTCATCTCCAGATAGGTGAAGCGGCTGAACCACTCGCCAGTTGTGTAGAACGTGCCGGCTTTGTATGTGAAGCGCAGTGGCTCGTGGTGGTGCCCGCTGATAATGATCTGGGTGCGGGGATCAATGGGTTTAAGACTTGAATCCTTGAGCAATCTGGGAAAGGTGGCGTGGCGTTCACGACTTAAGTGGGCGGCCTTAAGTGCAAGGCTGAATCCAAGCCGGTATGGGAGAAGCGAGTAGAGCCAGACCGAGGTTGGGTTCTGCATGATGCGGGCGGCAAGACGCGAGAGTGAATCCGGTTCGCGCAGTAACCCGTGGAACATCTGCACCCTTCGTCCAAACACCTCGTGCACCTCGCCGTCGTGAACGATCCTGAGCCCCCTTTTGCGCAGGTACTCCGCCATCCAGAAATCGTGGTTGCCTGCAAGAAAAAAAACCTCGACCCCCTTCCTTATAAGTTCGGCTATCTCCTCGATCAACGGCTCATAGGCGGGCAGAATTCGTCCTCTAAACACGAAGCCGAACTCAAACAGGTCGCCCAGAAGGTACAGTTTGTCGCAGCTTAAAGCCTCTTTGTTGAGAAAATGCTTGAAGATTTTTTCGCGCTCGGGTTCGTCAGGCCGGGCGTGCAGATCGGATGCAAAAAGGACCCTTTTCACCAGGCAAACGGTTCGCTTTTATGATAGAAGCGCTGAACTGCAAAGCCAATCGCTATCCCCCAAAGGATGCGCGGGGAAGGATGTCGGAGGAAGTATCTAAGGAAACGTATGACCGGTATCTCGGTGTAGTTCTTGCCGTCCATGATGTTGCCGATGGTATTTATGATCCGATTGTCGAAGCGGAAGAACGCCTGAGGGATCATAAGGTGCAGCGGGTCCCGGCAGGGATAGATTCTCACCCTGTGAGGGTATTCTGAGAGAAGGTATGAGTCGTCCTTTTTCAAGGCTTCAGCAATCACCTCGCCTGCTATGCGGCCGCTCCAGACCGCACCGTGAACGCCTCCCTTGGTGAATGGATAGGTGAACCCTCCGGCGTCGCCGGCAAGAAGCGCTCTGGGAAAGGCGATCTGAAGAGGCCTTTTAAGAAACGGTATCGGCCCGCCTTCGGTCTTCGTGCGTTCGTCTGGATTGAGTCCTGCTCGTCTGCAGAAACGCTCAAGCCGCGCCTTTAGGTCTTGAGGCGATCCGGCGCCCACCGAGAGCTCCTTGCCCCTATGAAAGACCCAGGCGTAGCCGCCTTTAAACTCCTCGTGATGATGGAACTGGAGCCAGTCGTTGCAGAGTGCATCGGCTGCCTTGAACTTGTACTGCAGGGCTGGAAGGATAGGGGAACGCTGGCCAAAGTATCCTGCCACAGGACATAACGCCCCGCCAGCGCCCACCAGATATCTCCCCCTGAACTCGCCACTTTCAGTCATGACCACCCATCCCGAACGCTCACCCCGTATCCACTTGACCGTTGTGGAGGTTCTGACCTCAGCACCTGCCTTAGCCGCACGATCAGCGAGGAACCTATCGAAGCTGGGTCTGTCTATGCAGTAGCCCTTCTTCGGGAAGTAGATGGTCGTTCCGTTCGGGAAGATCAGCCTTCCGCCTTTGACCTCGCGCAGTATCCAGGACTGAGGCGGCCTCACGCCGACCTCGTTCAGACAGTTTATGGAGATTCCCTCGCCGCAGTGGTTGGGTTCGCCGATAGCCTTCTTCTTGTCAAGAACCAGCACCGAGTATCCGGACTCTGCTATCTTCCTTGCAACGGATGAACCTGCAGGCCCTGCGCCCACCACGATAACGTCCCATGCGTTCTGCACGACTTATTATATCCACCTTCACGCCATGTGCAATAAGTTGTATTAGCGGGCTGGAGACAGAAGCTGGCCGACCTGATGCGTAGCGGACGCCAAAGGCGTCAACGTCGGCCCCTACGAGCCGTTTTCACGTAGCGAAAAAGAAGCATTAGTTCACCCTCCCCCTACCCCGTCCCATCAAGGGAGGGGAAATCTTAGATTCAATCACATCTTCTCAGAGAGATATGGTTTACTTTCCTCCCGAGGTACAGGCTGGAGAGACAAAAGCGGGTCTACATTGTTTGAGAGATACTTACAGGCTGGAGTGCCCGAAGGAGTGTGCTACATGGTTTGCTGCGATCTTTTGTCCCAAAGAGACAAAAGGAGCATTAATTTCCTCCCCCTTGATGGGGGACAGTGTGCCACTTGAGCGCTTTATGCGTTCATAGGGTAGGATTAAGGAGGTGGTGAAGGCCGGTAGATCCCGGTGGATACGCCCTCTCGCTCTTGACTTAATCCCGCCACGTAGATATATTCATCTCAAACTGGAGGAATAATGGAACTTAAACTCATACCGATCGAAAAACCCGAAGAAGCGAACGTCATCGTCGGCATGACGCACTTCATCAAGTCCTGCGAGGATGTGTATGAAGCCCTGGTTACATCGGTTCCCGGCATAAAGTTCGGGTTCGCCTTTTGCGAGGCGTCCCAGGATCGGCTGGTTCGCTACGAGGGTACTGATGAGGAACTGACCAAGCTTGCCGCAGAGAACGCCGAGGCCATAGGCGCGGGTCACAGCTTCGTTCTTCTTCTTGGCAACGCGTATCCGGTAAACGTTATGGAATCGTTGCGCGGGGTGCGCGAGATAGTTAGCTTGTTCTGCGCCACCGCCAATCCGGTTCAGGTCCTGATTGCCGAGACAGACCAGGGCAGGGGTGTTTTAGGTGTGGTAGACGGCTACTCGCCGGTTGGTATCGAGGATGAAGCAAAGATAAGAGAGCGCCGCGAGTTCCTGCGCAAGATCGGATACAAGTTCTCCTGAAGGGATGGGGGTTGTGGAGTGGTCAGGGGGAGACGGTCTTGACCTCCAGGTTTTCGATCTGGAACTTGTTGCCCGTGTACTTCTTTTGTTCGGAAGTTGCTTCGAGTTTTACCTTTAGACCCGCCTCAGGATCGGAACGGAAGAATAAAAGCTCATCCTCTTTCAGTTCAACCTTCTGCTGGGTGGTTGCTCCGATGAGCTGAGGGAATACCTTTTGCAGAAACCCGATACCATCCTCCCATAGAGGCAGGTATATCTTTGCCCGGTGGATACCGGTTATCCCGTATTCCTCGGCGTTCGGCTTCATGAGGAGCTTGATATCCTCCTTTGAATCCTCATGATATTCTAGGAAGCTTATGTCCATGTCGGTGCCAGGGATAGGTGGCAGGTTCAGGGAGCGCCAAGGAGAAACCTTCTTCTGCTTCGACTGTCTCAGGCCCAGGAACCCGGTGACGGCCTCCAGGATGTCTTTGGACGTTTTAACAAGGGATTGTTTTGGTTCAGGCTTATGGATCTCGATGCCCCTTTCAAGAAAACCTTCGTACACTTCGTCCAGTTCTTTTACTGCGATAAAGATTGAGAAGACGCCGCGCTTTCCCTTGCTGTAGCGTTCAATCCAGCGGGGATTCCAGCCCCTGACCGAAGGCTGCAAGAGACGCACTATCTGCAGGTACTGTTCGCCTATCCAGATATTGGAGACTGCAAGTCCCTGCGTGCTTTTCTCCGATCCTGGATCGAAGGGAAAACCAAGCGGCACGATTTCCTTTTTGAGGTTTTCAAGGATCGCCGCGTCGTTGTCGACGTGTATGAGGAAATGATCAAGCCGCATTGTCGCCTAGTATAACGATTTTGAGTCGAGGATCAACTGATATAAATGCTCCTTTTGCCTTCGGCAAAAAGATCGCGGAATGGAACATAGGCTCTCCGGCCTGTGGGGTGTTAATTTACCCCCCCCATTGCTCTTTGGGAGATGGGAAGGGGGTAAGGGAGTCATTGCCCTCCATAATTTCTCCTCATCATTAATCCCTCTCCCGGAAGGAGATGGAAGTCCATTAGGTG
>JAYELY010000076.1:0-4251 GCA_034717795.1 Caldifarciminota bacterium | reverse complement strand
AGATGGAATTCAGGTACAACCACAGAGGGTTGACTTTTGCCGAGCAGGTGGATAAACTAATAGAAATCTTGATGAGGAAGTCGAAATCATGCCAAGAAGTTCGTTGCTAAAGTGTACAAGACCCTAAATTGTTAGAAGAAAATATTGAAGTTACAGACCGTATTGAACTTTGGAAGTTTTCATCTCGTGTAGACTTACCACTCATCGTACTGGAAGCCATCGCTCAACATTTTGATATCGCTTCCGCAGATGAATCAAAACAAGAGATACTAACGGTTTTTAAAAAGGCAAAAGATAGCCTACTTGCACTTATTTCTGCTTTCAAATTTTCCGTTAAGCATCCGGATGGAACAGAGTATAAAGTAAATTTAGATGCTACCGAATGCGGCAAAAGAGTTGGTGAGATTTTGAAAGCAGCGGATAAGAAAGGAAAAGAGAGTTTCAGTGTAGAGTTCGACAAATTAATAGAACATGGTCTAAAAGAAAAGACAAAGCTTGTAGTGCTTCTAGATGATCTTGACCGTTGTTTACCGGACGAAGCTTTTGAACTCCTCCAAACCCTGCGGATATTCTTCGACAGTAAAAGGGTTATATTCTTAATCGCAATGGATGAGTCCGTTATAAAATGTGCGATCCAATCCAGATTCGGTAAAGATTCAGGCGTAAATGGCCAATGGTATCTTGAGAAATTGCTAGACAGAAAGTATAGAATTCCGTTCCCCACCCCGGCGCAACTCAATTCGTTCTTCTACAAGAAGTACGAAGAATTGACGGGAGAAAAACCACCTTCAGAACTACAGGGCCCAATGACCAATTGGGGTTTTGATAAAATAGAGATATACGGCTCTAAAGCCGCAAACAACCCCAGAAGAATAGTTCGTGCTTTAGAACGAATGATTGAACTAGCAACACTGACGGATGACGTTAATCGTTCAGCAATCTTTGCGTCGTGGCCATTTTTTGTCATCAGAGAGATTTATCCCGACTTCTACGAACTAATAAAAAAGGATGGCGGAATAGCTATCAGTTGGGGAAATAACTTAGAAACGCGTGGAATAATAGCTGACCGATACGGAAATCTATTAACACCATACCTTCATGATCAGGATTTGATTGGGCTTTGTACAGTTGTTCGTCAGTGTTTTGGTTCGCGGAATAACGCAAGAGTGATTGTAGAAAGTCTTCTGCGTTACATCGATGGTGAGTTAGATCAAAAACTTCTTATCGTTAGATAGTTTGCTTCTGACCATGAGATTGCCACGGGTTGCCTTCGGCAACCCTCGCAATGACATAAAGAAAGGCCGACCTGAGGACGGCCCAACATTTATATCTGCGTAATCTGTGCAATCTGTGGTTTATTCCCCCTAACTCCCTCGCGATCCTGGCGGTAACGGACTAGAGAGTCCGTTCTGCAATTTAATCCGTGACGCTTTGCGACTAAGTCAATCTGTGCAATCTGCGTAATCTGCGGATGCTTTACTGACCTAACTCCCTTGCGATCCTGGCGGTAACGGACTAGAGAGTCCGTTCTCCAATTTCCATTTAATCTGTGCAATCTGCGGTTTATTCCCCTCCCAACTCCCTTGCTATCTTGGCTGCGATGATTACACATCTTGGCGGTAACGGACTGGAGAGTCCGTTCCACATTATTCCCGACGCGTGGGGTGGTTCATCCCCCAGCTCCCTTCGGATGCGCTTTCAGCTCGTCGCCGAGGTGGTCTCTCCCATCACTCATTATTCGCCTCTGCGTCAAGAAAGGCGGTGTTTGGTTGCCCCAGGTTGCAGGATCACCACCCTCCGAGCGCCACCCAGCGCAGGCCGCCTATGGGCTGATAGGCGATATACAAACTAACTCTTTCGGCGTAGCTCTCTTCCACGTAGACTTTGCCGAAATGGTCATCTGAGGAGCACCCGTCGTTCTTGTAGTCCAACCACAGTCCGTAGACTTGGTTAAAGTGTATCTCCTGGCTGGAGGCGTAGTTTGATTTGGTGGCTGGTGATACGATATCGAGTCCTCCAAAGTGGGATGTTTGTTCGTCCGAGACCATGCAGTTTTTGCTATTCAAGGGAGGGGTATGATTCTGAGGGGAGGCAAGCGCAGGGCCGAATTCCAGATAATAATCGATGTCCGGCCAATCATCCTGATTTGCGATGAAGTATGTTACCGGTTCACCTATGTCATTGAATCCAAAAGCGTTTGGGTGAGAAGGATCAGGATCATCGACGGTCCACAGCTCGATGTCGATCCAGTATACCGCACCGAACCGAATTTCTTCCGCTCGACTTACTTCCCTGCCGTAAACTGCGTAGACTTCAATCTCATCGAGTGGGGTATATATGTAGTACTCGGTGATGTATACCGTGTCCAGCACCTCCCAATCCGAACTTACCACGTATTTGTCCGGCGGCACGGCGGATAAAGGAGCATCCCAGGAGAGCCTCACACCGCCGCCCGGATTGCCGTCCTGACCGCTCACCACATCGTATCCCAGATTCTCGACGGGTTGAACTATCTGGCATTCAGCAGGATACACCTGGTACTGTGTCTCTCCGTACCCTATGGTGTCGCAGCACACGCTGCGGATATGCAAGAAGAAGGAGTCCAGATCGTAGAGATCGGTTCCGTCGGCTAGTTCCGAGCAATGGACGGTGACGGTGTCGCTATCGGCTCCTATTCTTGTTCGCACCTGGTTGGCTGCCAATATGGAATCGTCGCCGGAAAGATCAACCAGCGATGGATCGGTCGAGATGTAGACGTTGTAGCCCTGAAAACCTTCGCTGCCCTTGTGGATGTTTTCCCAGCCCAGAACCATATAGTCATTCATGAAATATGGGTCCTCGATAAGCTCGGGCGGAGCAAGCGGATCGTCTTCGATCCTGTGACAAGCAACGAATGTAACAACTATTGTGAATAATAACAACAAGTATTTCCTAGCCATGGTTTCCTCCTTCGGGAGTTCTTTCAATTCACAGCCTAATCAACCGCCACCCAGTGCAGGCGCGGTATAGTCTGGTAGGCAATCTTCAAGGTTACCTTGTCCCCAGAAATAGCTTCCACGTAGAGTTTGGCGTAGTGGAATCTGGTAGGCTCCATGAAGGAAGCCCGGTCTATCCTCAGGCCGTAGACCCTGCCCTGGACAAGCTCTTTCTGTAATCGGTAGCCAGGCGATGGTACAATCTTCACCTCTTCGTAGGTTCCTTCAACTACGGCAATGTAGTTGTATATGGGCGGGTCATATTCATACGGGGAGACAAGCCACAGGCTGTCGTCTACGAAGAAATCCATGTCCCAGGAAGGGGATGGATCGCCGGAATAATTGTAGGCGGTGCCGTCTTTGTCGAAGCCGAACCAGTAAGGGTGATTTGGATCGGTGTCCTTCGTGCCCCACACCTCCAATGAGGGGGTTTCCTTAGCGGCTAAACTAATACTGGTAGCTCTGCTTCGTTCACCATTCTTAACTGAGAAGACCTCTATTAGCGCTCCTGGAGCATACAAGGTGTAGTATTTGTTCTGGGTAGTCCCTGCATCAACACTATCAACACTGATGACGTATTCGTCCGGTTCGAAATCCGCAGCTATACACCAGGTCAGGATCACACCGTCTCCATCCTCGGTAACTGTGTATTCGAGTTTTGAAACAGGCTTAACCTCTATAACGTCGTCGTCACCGCCGCAAAAGGTGGTGAACAACAGGCAGGCTGATACCGGTAATACGTATAAAAGGAGCTTTTTCATCAGAACCTCCTTAAATCAATCAACTACCACCCAGCGCAGGTTCCGCTCCAGCTGCACGTCAATCTTGAAGGCTATCTCGTAACCGTCAATGTTCAGCACCTTAATCTTGGCGAAATACGATTCATCAATGTATTCGATACGTAGACCGTACACGCCGTCAGTCTCGCAAGTAATCTCAAATGTGTAGTTCCCCTCAGCCACGGTGAAGGGCTTGACGATCCTCACACTGTCGTAGGCAACGTCGTGCTCGCATACCCAGTTGGACTTGTAATTCAGAGCCTCGGGCTCATACTGCCTGGAAGCGGTAAGTACCAGGTTGGTGTCGATATAGAAATCGATGCTTTCGTCATAACCTTCGCCTATCATGTAGGCGAGAGCGTCTCCATCGCCGCGATACCCAACGTCGAACCCGAACCCTGAGGGGTGAAAGCCGGTGGTGTCTTCAATACTCCACACAACCAGCGCCGGTGAGGTCACTGTTGTCAGGTCAATCTCCGCGGGTGACTCACTGGTAT
>JAYELY010000075.1:0-4265 GCA_034717795.1 Caldifarciminota bacterium | reverse complement strand
CCTGGAGGCATTGCGGGATAAACTACCGGACTGGCTTCAGGATGAGGATGAGTTAGTAGAGGATGGCCACGATGAACAGAGGGTAGAGGCTGCTATGTCCCGCGATTCATATGCATCAGTGTTGACACAGCAGTTAGCTTAGTGGTAGGATTGGATAGGTGATCAACGGAGGCCATGTGAATGTCAGGTTTAACAATTAACTGGACATCCCCGCATTTTGACGAGCAAGTTGATAAACTCATTGAGATATTGATGAGAGAACCGGCGTGAATTTCATCCGGTTCTCAAGAAAAGTTTCGCTTACTGGAGGTGACGTTATCGGGCCAAAATACTTCCACTAAACGTCTGGTTTCGCACCATTAATTCCTTTTAAGGGGGCAAGACAATGAAACACACGAGAAGGCTGATGATACTCGTTTTGGTTTTGGCAATGGTGGCCTGGGTAGCCGGGATCGCCCAGGCGGATATACTGGCCAAAAAGGACGCCGAAGACGCTTTTGACGTTCTACAACAGAGCGTAAAAGACGAAGGTGGTCCACCGCTTAAGCGGAAGGAAGTAGAAGACGCAAGGGCCAATCTGGGTCAGATAAGTGAGGATGTGGCACCTTTGCTAGACCTATCAAGCGATCTAGAAGAGATTGAACAGATCGGAACGACGGTGAAAGATCTTCTGAGTGGACTAAGAGTTGTCCCCTATGTGGGACCGGTCGCGGGTTCTATATCCTCTGTAATAAAAGATGCTCTCGATATGGAAGAGATATTGAAGTCTAAACTCAATTATGTTCTCGTACCCGCAAAATACCTGGATAAGACCGCAAGCGCGGGCACGAACGCCATGGACTTCACGCTGGGGTTATACTTCATATACGACGAACGGGATAAGGTAGAGGGATGGGAATTTCCTGGAGAATACGGGATAGGCGGCGGGATGAACTACTCCTGCTTCGAAACTGAAGTAGAAGACTACAAGAGACGTATGATGGGAGATCTTGAAAGAGTTAACCACTATCTCGCAGAGATTACACATCCGGTCACCGGTTTTAACACGATTTATGATGAGGCAAGTAAGGAATTCAGCGAATTTGAAGAGCTATTCAAGCCGATAAGCGATCTTTCAGACGATTTGAGCGGGGTACAGCACTTATCTAAACAAATCTCCGTCGTACTGGATAAAAAAGTAAGGTTTACGATCGACCCGGCGAATTTCCCTGATTACAAGGTATCAACTACGATAGATTTTGTCCCCGAGGAGATATACGATGCGAACATCACCAAGAAGTACTCCTACGATTTTACGGTGGACGTGCACTTTTGGAGCCATGAGTTCAAAGGCTCGGTCGGGCTCGATTTTTCGGTAAAAGATGCCCTGCACGCGAGCGTAGACACGATAATTGACGACGTAGTGGACGAGGTTTTTGAGGACATCGAAGATGCAGTTCCCAGTTGGGCTGAGGACTATGTAAAGGATGCTCTAGAAGGCTTGTTAAGTGGGTTCCATACGTTTGCCGAGGACTTGAAAGATAAGGCTGACGAGATGGTCGAAAATGCGGAAAAGCACTGGGACGTTGACGTGAGCGTCGCGACTGTCCTGGATTTGATGGATAAAGGCGAGGATGCCATAAAGGATGAAATATTAACCTTCATACCGGAAGAATACCGTGATGAAGTAGAAAAACTTCTAGACCTTGATAAATACGTCCAGGATATACTTGACCAGGTGGGAACGATAGATGTTGAGTTCTCCGTGAGAGAGGCCCTGCAGGCAATAAATACACTCGAACATAAGATAATGGGAGAAGTTGCTGACGAATTGGCCTGGTTGATGAACGCGTTTGGCCTGAAGAAGGCGGCCCAAACGATCCAAGATTTAGCTAAAGGAAACTTAGATCCGATCCTTGATAAATTCCCGGCCGAGGACTTTGTTCCCGGATACAAGGAAGTTCAAAATATACTTGAAGACATACAGGCACCAATAAAGGCGCTAAAGCACGACCTTGACCAGATTATTGGAGAGGATATACCCACAGTTAACAGAAACTACTACGAAAACAACGACCTTGAGTCACTCTCAAACGGTGAATACAAGGGCAAATGTCATAAGGACTACTGGATTTGATTGAATGAAGGAAGCTTGTGCGCCCGTCTGCCTCATCTACAATAAATGGGGCAGGCGGGCTGTTTCTTTTCGGAAAAACATGATTGACTTCAAACAGCCATTACGCCCCACCAGGCTTGCGGCCTACCTTCTAATTTCTTCTCTCATACTTTTTCAGGCATTTCTTACTGCCCCTCCCGCCCTGGCGGACCACGAGGAATCCTGGAGACTGGTTGCTGGCGGGAAAAACTCGATAACAGCCCACCTGCAAGAAAGATCCATCGAAACGGAAACTAAGGTTAACCTTGGCCTAGAAACCCCTAATAAACTGGATCTTGATTTAAAACTGTCCCGGAAATACGAGACCGGTGGAAAGGGCCAGTGGGGGTCTGAGTTCGAGCTCAAGATACCGGTTGCGATGAAAGACAACGACCTGAATTTCTATATAAGATCCGCACTTGGTCAGACGGTCGATGAAAAGCAGAAAATCGGGGTTGAGACGGAACTAGGAGGAACGGACTACGACCTGGGAGTTGTCTTTGAAGAAGGAAACGTTATTGGAAAGCTAGAATTTTCTCGCTGGTTTAGTTCGGGGATAACTTTAAAGGGCAAGGCTGAACTTAAGGACGGTTACATATTTAAAAATAGCGAGATAAAGTTTGACGGCATCAACCTTTCCCTGAAGAACGTAAAGTGGGAACTATCCGGAAAGCTTGAAGCAAACCTCGACACACCACCTGTGTTGAGTAGTTCGCTTTCGCTGGAAAACGAAACGGAAAGGGATTTTTCTCTTTCCGGCCAGGGTAAGGGCGGAAAGCTAAAAGGCAACATAGACAGGGAAATAGAGATCGACTTTAAAGAACAAGGCTTTGACGAGTTAACCTTCGACTGGAGAGTTGAGTTTCCCTGGGAGGGGGGTGAAATCCACGGTGACTTAAAGATCAACCACCTGGGGGAGATAAAAAAGGCAGCAGCCGGTTTTCGCGGGAATAACCTGGAGATGAAAATATCGCTGGCAGAAGGTAAAGCGGGGTTAACTTATTACCCGCCGGGTACAGGTGAAGACTTAGAGCTAGAACTCGGGTTTACTGTAACCACGAAAGAGGAACTAAATTCATTCTTGATACTTGAACTGAACTTCCATCAATTCAAAACGGAAAGCGCCATAGCAATTAATTCGACTAATAAGGGCAACGAGATCGAGCTAAAGCAAGTTATCGAGTGGTAGTAATGTTCTTTTCAATAGATTTTCTGGCAATACAGACTGAGGGTTGTATCAAGTGTTAAAACGACAAGATGTTTTCTTATAAAGATAATGGCTCTTCGTCGTTTCGGGTGGGTAGCATTTCCTCATTGGTTGTTTACTACCACAGCAGACAGTAGAGTTCGCACTCCAGATTTTTCACCACGAAGGACACGAAGAGCACTTGGGGGGAGTAGCCGGTCCCGTTTACTACATCCCCCGAGATGATGAGCTTGTCTTCTACCAGCAGGTCCACGCGATAGCCACAGTCCAGCTGTACGCCTTTATACTCAACTGGTTGCGGATGCTGCGATTCAGATCGAATGCCATTCAGTTTAAGCTCGTGCGCAAGACACTGCTCATAGGTTGATTCCAACAATCCTGGGCCCAGTTGCCGGTGCACCTCAATCGCACAACCAATCACCCGATTTGATAACTCATCAAACTCCATTCTTCGTGTCCTTCGTGCTCTTCGTGGTGAGATTTTTGTCACCTATCCGGACTCAACTCCAGGTTACCCACTCAAAACAATGAGGAACCGAAATTTAAAACTCCAGTACCCTACCAGCCCCGCCATCCAGCCATTTCTCGGGATAAAGATTTTTTATCTCTGACTTGTGCATGGTGCAATGGCAGGCACAGACATATTTTAGCCCCTTGAGCAGATCAAACTTATTGAATCCATGCAATCCGCCGACAAGGGCGTAGACCTTTCCAAATCTCGAGGCGGCCTCCAGGATGGTCCCCACCCCAGGATGGGAGCAGCCATCGATTACTACGATTCCCTCCTCTGTCTTGATCGCCATGGATTGCTCTATCCCCTTGAGCTCACCTGTGGAGAAGACATTTTCATGGATTTGCATGGGTCCCTTTATGGTGACCGTTTCCTTTGCCCCTTTTAGGCTGCCCAGAGAGGCTGGAACGTAT
>JAYELY010000074.1:2817-4275 GCA_034717795.1 Caldifarciminota bacterium | reverse complement strand
GAGCTCTTGAGGGAGATTCTCGAAAAAGGTGCGAAACAGAAAAGTTCCGAGTGCCCCAACCAAAAGAGACGGTACGATTAACGGGAGCCAAGTATCCAACCAATGGAGATTTATCATTAACAGAAACTCTGGAATAATTACCACCTGAATAGGAATCATCATAGTTGCTAACATGAGTGCAAATAAAAGGCCTTTGGCCCTAAATTGCATCCGCGCAAAAGCGAAACCTGCCAGTGAACAGGTTAACAACTGGCCTACCGAAGCACTAAGAGCAACGATAAGCGTGTTCATTGTATAGCGAAGGAAATTGTACTCGGTCAAAACGGTTGTATAATTTTGGAATACTTGGCCCGAAAAAAACAGATCTCCCAGTTTTGGTGGAATGGCAAATATCCCTTGCTCACTGCTGAAGGACGCGTTCAACATCCACAGAAAGGGAAAAGCCCAAGTCAGGCCGATTACCAGAAGGACCAAGTAGTAGGCGATTCTCTTAAATCGCAGCATGTTTTAGGCCACCATAGACTCAGTATTGATATTTCACCCAGTATCGCTTGTAGTAGAAATTGATGAGGGTAACCACTCCAACCAGTAAGACCAACACATAGGCAATTGCCGAAGCATAGCCTATTCGGTAGAAAATGAAAGCGTTCTGGTAGATGGAATAAGGTAGAGTTGTAGAAGCGATTCCAGGCCCGCCTCTTGTCATTGCATAGATAAGTTCAAAGTGTCTTAGCATCCGGAATAGGGAAATGACCAAAGCAAAGAATGTCGTTGGTGTAAGTAATGGAAGGGTGATCCATCTAAGCTTCTGAAACTTAGAGGCGCCGTCCGTTGCAGATGCTTCATATAAATTCACGGGGATGTTTTGTAAACCAGCTAGGTAGATGATCATGTAAAACCCCGCCTCTTTCCACACAAATATGGCGGCTATAGCTATAAGGGCCGTAGCTGAGTTGCCCAACCAAGATATTCCTTCAACGTGAAAAATAACTTCCAATAGGTAATTGAAAATCCCATATTGGGGGCTCAGAATCCAATTCCATACCATTCCGATGGCGACCGCGGAAGTTACCAACGGAGAAAAGAACAATGCCCGGAAGAACCCTATTCCCTTTACCTTGACATTGATCAATAATGCCAAGAGCAGTCCAACGAGAAGTCCACCGGGAACGTATACAAGCGCAAATACAAAGGTATTCTTCACTACTACCCAAAAGTCGCCGGTAGTAAAGAGCTCTAAATAGTTGGTGATGCCAATCCACTCCGGGCTGGTGAGAAGATCCCACCGAGTAAAGCTCATCACAAAGGCAAAAGCCATAGGGCCTAGGCGAAAAATAAATAGGCCAACTATTGCGAGGAGAATGAATGCATAGGGATGCCAGGGTTTGTACCAAATAATCCGTCTCTGTCGTTCCATGAGTTCCCCCTACTATGTTTTGGCAGGGACAAATACTACGG
>JAYELY010000074.1:0-2807 GCA_034717795.1 Caldifarciminota bacterium | reverse complement strand
CCCGGATAGGGGAATTCCTATTCATTCCCCTATCTGGGGTATCATTATAGGTATGTGTGTTTGAGTAAGGCCACCGATTAATCTTTGTAATATCTGTCTAGAACCTTGTTTGCGTAGTCTGTTGCTTTCTCCAGGGCCTTGTCAAATTCCATTTCGCCGTTGATCACTCTGTCTATAGCTCCTGTTACCCCAAGACCTTCAGCCCCTGCGTATCCTCTCCATTCTGACCAGCCCTGGGTGAAAGATGTTTTCATTGGGAAATTTCCGAGCTCCAACAGCAACATTTTTTCCTCCGGCTGCTTGCCTTGTTCTGCAAATTCCTCAGATTCTGCGAGAGGCTTGTACGAAGGGACCTTACCAGCCATGTAGAGACTCATATCCAACCCGGGTCCGGAAAGGAATTTAACGAGTTTCCATGCCGCGTCAGGATGATCGGTTTTGGCTGAGATCGCGATGTTGTCAGGCCAGGCGAATATTGTATCCTTTTCCCAACTGGGCCCTCTTGGAACCTTCGCGATGCCCCATCTGAAGTTGCCACCTAGGATTTTCCGAGTGTTTTCGATGTTCCATGATCCGTCCGTCCACATAGCGGCAAGAGCCTTTGGGAAAACATCCTGCTGACGCACCCCTTCCATCAACTTTTTTGGCGGTGCGACTTCATATTTCAATACAAGATCAGTCAGGAATTCCAGGGCCTCCACAGCTTCATCGGTAGGTGCAAAGCTGCTTTTCCCCGGACCTAGCAACCTCCCGCCGTTCTGATAAATCCACGACTCAATATGGGCGTACCTTCCAAAGAACCAATAGCCCCATTGATCGATTTTCCCATCACCATCGAAGTCCTGGGTTAAACGGACAGCTGCATTGAGGAAATCAAACCAATCCCACTCCTCATTGGGATAAGATATCCCAGCTTTATCAAATGCGTCCTTGTTGTAGGAAAGCACTGGGGTCACCCAAGCGAAAGGCAATGCGTAGACCGACCCTACCCCTGCAGGGTATCGGACAATGTCGAACAGTTTGGTGAAATAGTTTTCCTTGTTAAGGTCTTCTTCAATGTACTCATCCATGTTCAATAAAAATTTCCCCAAGGCCCATTCTTCCACATAACCCGAACTCATATTACACACGTCGGGTAGTTGGCCAGTACTGGCCATCACCCTCAGTTTTACCCAGTAGTCCTTGGGCTCCATTGTTGTCAGCTGTACATCGATCCCTGGGTTCTGTTCTTCAAATCTCGCCAGTGCGGCTTCATATTTGGCCCTAATGGAAGGGTCCCACATCCAATAATCCAGCTTGACCGTCTCTGCCCCCACGGTGAAGACAGAAATCACCGTGACTACTAAACCACCGATAACTAAAGCAGCCAAAAGCATCCGTTTCATTTCAGCCTCCTTTTTACAGCAAGTATTCGCTTTTTTGTCCGCTGGTACTTGGCAACGAGCAGCCCTTTCTGCACGATACCCTACCATACCAACTCTGCACCTTCATTGCAAAACCAACCCCTAGTACTCAGACACATCCCTTTCTCCCAGGGATCGGTTATGTACCCCTTTTTACCGCTTTATAAAATGATCACCCCCTTCAAAAGGAATTACAGTTTATGCCGAGCCAAAATAACATTAAAAGCATACCGGTCCCCTCTGTAACTCGATTGCACATACTCAATCACTGAATTGTCTTGCAGCCGCGTCAATCGTTCAATCGCAAGAACAGAATGCCCAATCTCTATTCCCAGCAACTCAGCTTCGTGCTTATCGGCCGGCTTTGCCATCACACTCTGCTCTGCTTGTCCAAGATGCAAATGGTATCTCTCCTCCAACGTCCTGTAAAGGGATCCATCGATAAGTCCTTCTTCCACAAGCTTTGGGCACAATTTATGTGGGAGAAACGCAGTTTGAATAGCAATCCTCTCTTCACCAAACCAACGGACTCGCTTAAGCTTAACCAATTCATCATCAGATGAGAGCCCCGTTCTTGCCGCAACCTCGGAGCTTCTTGTAACCTCAAAAGTTTTAATCTCCGACTTCGCGGAGACGTTACGAAGCCTCATATCTTCCGTGAAACTAGTTAATTGCGCTAATTGATCATGGAAGCGTTGCTTAACCACGAACGAGCCGCGTCCCTGCTCCCGAACGAGGAACCCCTCATTGACCAATTCGGAGAGGGCTCGCCGGACCGTCATCCGGCTGACGTTGTACTGTTTTTGAAGCTGGCTTTCTGAGGGAAAACGCCCATCGGAATCGAATTTGCCGGAGACAATCCATGAACGAAAGATCTGCTTGAGCTGGTAATACAGGGGAATCACACTCTGTCGGGCTAAATTTTCTTCTTTCTTTACTTGTCTAGACATTCTGATATGTATACTACCAAAATAATGCCCAGATGTCAAGGGCGTGACTCGTCTCACACAAGCTGAGCATAAGCAGGGGAAAGTGTCCCGATAAACATATACCCATGGAAGGGGTGAGCTGGGAGCAGTCCACAGGTCGTGGATCTAAGCTACGACCGGGCTAGAAAACTCTTACCCGCTGAAGACAAAAGAGGGGGTGACCCCTTCCGGGATCCAAAGAGGCCACCTCGAATGAGAAGATCTTCTACTACCAGTTACCTTTTTCAGTGCCGTAAAACTTGTTACTTCCCTCCCGCTAGTCCTGGCGGCGGACCGAGGATCTCGGACAGCAGGATGGCGATTCGCGGGTCCTGTTTCAGCAGGCGGCGAGTGGTCTGTACTGTATCTGGATGGGACATCTACCCCTCCTCTTCACCAGTGGAGGATGGACCCTCCTCTGGCACCAGCCCTTCCC
>JAYELY010000073.1:0-4301 GCA_034717795.1 Caldifarciminota bacterium | reverse complement strand
CGGCGATTCTTCCGCTGCTCTCCACCGAGAAGGGTGCCCAGGCCTCGCACATCTTTCAGGCGGTGATTTTATTGATCTCCGGAGTATACTACGAGGTGGACGTTCTGCCCCGCTGGATAAGGCCGCTTTCGGTTATCTCGCCCGCGACCTACACGCTTCGGGCGATTCGCGCCGCACTGCTTGAAGGCGCTTCCTTTAAGGAGCTGGCACCGACCATCCTTCTTCTGGCCGGTATCGGTATAGCACTCATCCCTGCGGGCTTCGGGGTATTCAGCCTGGCCGAGCGATGGGCGAAGCCGTGCAAGCCGGTAGCCGTCAGCTGTGAGCTGTGTGCCGTCAGCCAGTTTCAGCAGGTTGCAGTGATCCGCATTAATGGATAGAATCACGGGTTAGGAGTTTTTATGATCCAGCTAAAGGACGTTGGTGTTTCATTCGGCGCGCGAGGGCTTTTTGCAAAAGCAACCCTTGCTGCAGGGGAGCGCTCTCGCATCGGCCTGGTGGGGAAAAACGGCACCGGCAAGACAACGCTGTTCAGGTTACTTGCAGGCGAGCGCCCCCCGGACCAGGGCTCGATTGAGATGCCAAGGGATCTAAGGATAGGCTATCTGCCCCAGGAAGAGATCGTACTTGAAGAGGAGAGTGTGTTCGACAGTGCGGTGGAGGCGTTCGGGCATATCCACGATATAAGGGTCAAGATGCACGAGCTTGAGGAGCGGATGAAGGATAACACGATAGGTTCGGAGGAGATGGAGAAGATTCTTTCGCGCTACAGCCGGCTTCAGGAGGCCTACGCCCAGGACGGTTATACGTTCGAGGCAAGGACCGCTGAGATATTGCAGGGGTTGGGGTTTAAGAAAGCGGATCTTGACAGGCCCTGCGGCGAGTTTTCCGGGGGGTATCAGATGCGGATAGCGCTGGCCAGATTGCTGCTCTCGGAGCCGGATCTGTTGCTGCTCGACGAGCCGACCAACCACCTCGATCTGCCTTCAATCGAGTGGCTGGAGGATTTTATTAAGAACTTCAAGGGGGCGCTGCTCATAAGCTCCCACGATAGATATTTCCTGGACAGGGTGGTGGATGAGATATGGGACACCGATTACGGCACCATTACATCTTACAAAGGCAACTACACGAGATTTACGGAACAGAAGAGGGGACGCGCCGAACAGATAGAGAAGGAGTTGAAGAAGATAGCAGAGACCCGCCGGCATCTGCAGCGTTTCATAGACCGCTTCAGGGGCTATCCCAAGAAGGCGGCTTTGGTGCGCAGCCGCAAGAAGATGCTCGAGAGGCTGCCCAAGGTGGAGCTGCCCAGGGAGGCGAAAAAAGTAATGTCGATTCGCTTTCCCGAAGCCCCTCGCATCTCAGGCAGGGTAATGGCGCTGGAAGGTGTGGCGAAGAGTTTTGGCGATAACGAGGTCTTTTCCGGCGTTGACTTAACTGTAGAGCCTGGCGACAGGATTGCGTTCGTCGGGGCGAACGGCGAGGGTAAGACCACCCTTTTAAGGATCATTGCGGGTGAGCTTAACGCATCTTGTGGCAAGATATGGCGGTCTGCAAAGCTTCAAACCGCCTTCTATACCCAGATCGTTGAGGAGCGGCTTAACCCTCGCAATACCGTTCTGGCGGAGCTTGAGGAGGTTGCTCCAGGTGAACCTCTGTCCGCTCTGCGCTCTCTTGCCGGGGCGTTCCTGTTTTCAGGTGACGATGCGGACAAGAAGGTGGCGGTGCTCTCCGGCGGCGAGAAGTCACGGCTGGCCCTTGCCAAGATCATCCTTTCACCATCCAACCTCCTTTTACTCGACGAGCCTACCAACCATCTTGACCTTGCCGCCCGTGATGTTTTGGAGCAGGCGATACGCCGCTATCCGGGAACGGTTGTATTCGCCGTCCACGACCGCTTCCTGATAGATCGTCTCGCCAACAAGGTGGTCCAGGTCAAGGATGGAAATGCGAGACTGCACCTTGGCAACTGGACCGACTTCGAGCGCTGGC
Source organism: Caldifarciminota bacterium (assembly GCA_034717795.1). Taxonomy (GTDB): domain Bacteria; phylum Hydrothermota; class Tepidihabitantia; order B3-TA06; family B3-TA06; genus B3-TA06. Next base: position 2,306 of record JAYELY010000073.1, on the reverse strand, counting down.
GCGAGGAGCTCCGGATTCAAGCTAAGGTGCCAGCCGCCGACCCACAAGAAACAAACAAGGACAGAAAGAAACCGACCGCTAAGAAGAAGTCCACAAGACCATCAAAGCAAGAGAATGCTCGACAGAAAAAACTCCTCGAGGAGGAAGCCAACAGAACCTTTAGAGAGATAGAGGCCAAGGAGAAGGAGATGGCCGAGCTTGAGGCCGAGATGGGTAAGCCCCGGTTTTACGAGGACATCAATAAGATGCGGAAGGTGACGGCGAAACATCGGCGGCTCAAGGAAGAGCTGGACCGACTGCACGAGCAGCTTGAGAGGCTTCTCTCAAAGAGCCAGGCTTGACATCCTCCCGCTTCTATCTATTCTAAAGGGTTACCGGAGGTATATCTTGAAAAGATTCCTGGCGCTCAAAGCGCTTCCGCTCGCGGCACTCCTGGCGCTTTTCTGCACGCGGCTTGAGGTTCCCGAGCTCCTATCGCCGGCAGACGGTGAAACGCTCCTGACGGCGACACCTGAGTTTATCTGGCATCCGGCGTCCAATGCTCGATCTTACTTTGTGGAGATATCTGCAGAGGAGAGCTTTGCCGAAACGATCGATAGCATTGTATTCGAAGACACCTCGTTCATTCTGGCAGATACCCTAAAGCTGGGTCAGGAGTATCACTGGCGTGTAACCGCACGTAATCTTCAGGGGGATGAAAGCGATCCGAGCCAGGCGTGGAGTTTTAAGATTAAGGAAGGGGTCAAGCTTCTTACCCCGGAGCCTTTTGACAGTACCGCGTTTCCGGAGTTCTCGTGGGAAGCTTATAGCGGCGCGGACGCTTATCGACTGGTCGTAACCCGCTATGTTGATTTCACCGAGCTGTTCCTGGACACCACCATCAACATTACTTCATTTACCTGCCCCGACAGCATCGCCCCTGCCACATATTTCTGGCGGGTACAGGCCCTTTCTGCAAGCAAGCCGGTTGCCCCCTGGTCGGTGGTGCGAAGACTGGTGGGGTATCGGCTTAAGGATACCTACTTCCCGCTTTATTCGGGGCGTAAACAAGTCTATGAATGGGCTGAACTGGAAGGTTTCTATCTTCTCGGCGATCCGGATGAGTGGGACACCACCGGATGGGATACCACTCAGGTTACCATCACGGTGAAGGATACCTTTTGGCGAGAGGACCGACTTTTTTACGTGCTTGCACCCAGCTCAGGTGAGGTAAATGATACCCTTCCTGTTCAATTATGGGATGTTGGTGACACCGTAGCCATCTATCACGACACTGTATTCTCGCCTGTTTACCCTTTGGGGAAACTTTACCCCCACCACGAAGACGTATTCCTGGGGTGGAGTGATTTCGAATTGGAGACGTTCTTAAACGCAGATACCTTGATGATGGTGTATGAAAAAGGTTATCATCACTACGCCCGTCACGACTCCCTGAAGATATTGCGTCTTCCGGGTCAGGGGACAGTCTGCCAGCAGTATTACTGGGCGACGTTAGTTTCCTCAGATACCCACGACTGGAAGATTACAAAGATGGTCCTGTTGCCTTGACATCATAGCCAGCGCCGGTATATTCACCCATGAAGGTCGCTGTGCTTGGCGGGGGCGGGAGAGAGCATTCATTGGGCTACAAGCTTGCCGAGTCAGCTGACGTAGAGAAGCTTTTCTTCCTGCCGGGCAACGCGGGAACGGCAAGGCTGGGCGAGAATTTGCCCATCTCCCCAACTGATATTGACGCGGTCCTTGAGGCTGCAAGGGAGCATAGGCCTGACCTCGTGGTTGTCGGCCCGGAGGCTCCGCTGTTCGCAGGCATCACCGATCTGCTGACCCGGGAGGGCTTGTTCGTCTTCGGGCCGTCCAAAGAGGCGGCGATACTGGAGCAGGAGAAGGCGTTTGCCAAGGAGTTCATGAAACGACACCGCATCCCCACGGCTTCCTTCAAGGTCTTTACCGACATCGCTTCGGCAAAGCGCTACGTGGAGGGGAAAGATTCTCCCCTGGTCGTTAAGGCATCCGGCCCTGCTTTGGGCAAAGGGGTGATCGTCTGCTCCACCCCCGAGGAGGCGCTCGCCGCCGTTGATAAGATGATGGCCGAGCGCAGGTTCGGTCGGGCAGGGGAGCGAGTCGTTGTTGAGGAGCGCCTTGTGGGCGAAGAGGTATCAATCCTGATCTTGACTGACGGCATCAACTACATCAGCTTTCCTCCTGTGCAGGATCATAAACCGATAGGTGAGCGAGATACCGGCCCCAACACCGGCGGCATGGGTGCGTACGCACCCGCGCCTTTCGTCGATGCCGCGCTTGCAGAA
>JAYELY010000072.1:0-4311 GCA_034717795.1 Caldifarciminota bacterium | reverse complement strand
ATGGCGCGTGCCAAAAAAACTACCCCCAAGATGGCCTGCGCAGTGGCCGGGTTACTTCTGGCCTGGACGGTTCTCGAATACGTCTGGGGCTGGAGAGTTATACCCGGCCCTTACTCCATATAAGTCGTAGGGGCGACGCATGCGTCGCCCCTACCTCCATATAAGAAAGTAGTAACCGACCCCAGCGAACCCCGGCCTGCACCATCCTCTGGTGTCAGGTTGGCTCGCAAAGAACTTCACCCCCTCCCTGCCCTCCCCCGTCAAGGGGGAGGTGATACGTTACTGTAGCGCTTACCGTAAATTACCCCTCCCTTGACGGGAGGGGATTAAGGGGAGGGTGAATTCGCAAAACATTGCTTGACACACGAGCGGGTTCGACTAGGATAAAGTTCATGACCGCGAGGCAGATTAAAGAACTCTACGAGATGTTCGGCGACAAGTTTACCACGTTTCCCGAAACCCTGGATCGCTACTCGCGCGACGAGACAAGCCACCTTGAAGCGATGCCTGAGGCGGTAGTTTTTGCCGAGGAGACCCAGGACGTGTCCAGACTGCTCAGATACTGCACTGACAACGAGATTCCGGTAACCCCCAGGGGATTGGGCACCGGGGTATCGGGCGGGGCGCTGCCAGTTAATGGCGGGATACTGCTGACCCTGGAGCGGATGAATCGGATACTGGAGATAGACGTTCCCAACCGCATGGCGGTGGTTCAGCCTGGTGTGATTACCGGGGAGCTGCACAAGGCGGTGGAGGAAAAAGGATTGTTCTATCCGCCTGACCCGGCGTCGCTTGAGAGTTGTTCCATCGGCGGCAACGTTATGGAGGGAGCGGGCGGGCCCAGGGCGGTCAAATACGGAACGACCAGGGACTACGTTACAGGGCTGGAATTCGTGATCCCTACCGGCGAGGTGTTACGGGTTGGCGGCAAGCTGCGCAAGAACGTCACCGGGTACAATTTGATAGGTATCATGATCGCGTCCGAGGGAACGCTGGGGGTAGTAACTGAGATTACCTTGCGGTTACTGCCGCTGCCCCCAGTAAGGACCGACCTTCTGGTTCCGTTCGAGAGCTTCCAGAAGGCGGCGCGCACCATCAGCGAGATCCACAGAACCGGCATTGTACCGGCGGTGATGGAGTTCATGGAGCGCCGGGCGCTGGAGATAGTGGAGGCATATCTTGATTCCAAATTGCCCGTGCCCGGAGCGGGTGCATATCTGATGATCGGGTTGGATGGAGCGGACAAGGAGTCGGTACAGCGCGATTACGAAAAGGTAGGCGAGGTATGTTTAGCCAACGGCGCGGCGGACGTGTTCGTGGCCGAGACCTCGGACATGAAGCAGAGATTATGGAAGACCAGACGTTCTCTTCACGATGCGCTGCATCATCTCTCGCCGGAGATGGAACGCGAGGATGTGGTGGTGCCGGTGGCTGGAATTGAGGATTTATTGAAAGGGGTGGACCGGATCAGGAACGGGACAAAAGTGGAGGTGGTGGCGTTCGGTCACGCGGGCGACGGCAACGTGCACGTTAATCTCCTGCGCGGCGATCTGGATGAGGAGACGTGGAAGCTGGAGCGAGAGCGAGTGTTGGCAGAGCTTTTCAAATTGGTCGTATCCTTGGGCGGCACCATCACAGGCGAGCACGGCATCGGGGTCGTTAAGAAACAGTTCATGCCTCTTGTGACCTCCGAGGCGGAGAGGGAGCTTTACAAACGGTTGAAGAAGGCGTTCGATCCTGAGGAGATCCTGAATCCGGGCAAAATAATTTGACATTTATCCCTCACCCTACCCTCTCCCAAAGGGAGAGGGTGCTAATGAAAAGGGCCGCTTGAAGCGGCCCTACAGATTTTCCCTGCGATCTTTTTGCGCTCTGCGCAAAAAGGAGCATTTAAACACCCCACACATCTGCTACGCATCTGTGCGGGGACCCCGAATATGCTCCTTTTCTCCTGCGGAGAAAAGATCGCAGGGATAAAATTTGAAGTGCACCGACCACATTGTTGCATTCTCCTTTTGTCGCTTTCTCATAAAGTAAGCCTTTCCTGGAAATCTACATTAAGAATCAAAAGATGCACCCTTAAAGTTTTGTGAAACCTGCCAGCTTCCTGACCCTCCTATTCTGCGAACTTTTTGCGCTTTAGCGCAAAAAGGAGCATTTAAAAAGCCCGGCTTAAGGCCGGGCTTTTAAGTGGGTATCTCTTGCCTTTCGGCAAACCCACCCATACTGAGCTTATTGATTATAGGAGCAAAGCAGACGTCGTCAAGTGAAAATCTGTTTCCGGGAAGTCGGGTCACTCCGAAAGCAGGTCTTTATCGATCTCCTTCTCCTGTTTGCGTTTGCGCTTGTATGAGGGCTTTTCTTCTTTCTTCTCGGACCAGCGTATGTTCTTTGGAGGCCGGGGATGCCTGGGTTTCTGCTTTATAACCTTCTTTTCAACCGGCTTCTTTTTTCTCGGCACAACCCACCTGATTAAGTTTAAGGCAATTCTATCTCGCCCTTGAACGCCACAGCGGTCTGGCCGCCCAGCATCACGTTGGTCAGGGTTGACGCGTCGGATTCAAAGGAGACGCGCAAAAGCCCGCCGGGGAAGCCAAGTTCTATGGGAGATTTCATCCCTTTGAGTTTGTGAAGCACGGTCGCCACGGCCACCGCGCCGGTTCCGCAAGCTAAAGTCTCTCGCTCCACCCCGCGCTCGTAGGTTCGAACCGAGATGGAGTCGTCGTTGTGGATCTGGACGAAATCGGCGTTGGTGCCGGCAGGGGCGAAATGAGGATGGTTGCGGATCGAACGACCGACTCCATCTACGTCGAAAGAGGCAAGGTTTTCAACAAGAACTACGACGTGAGGAACACCCGACTCAGCGAAGTGAAGCGGGAAGTCGAACTCATGCAACGTCAGGTTGAGTTTTATATCCTTGGGATCGGGCAGGGAGACGCTCGGTTTGCCGTCAACGACCAGTCCTTTGTGCACGCCAGCGTCGGAGACGAACCGCATGGATTCGGAGGCTATACCTTCCTTCCATGCAAAGAGAACGAGTGCCCGCGCCCCGTTGCCGCAGAAGGGGGCTCTTGAGCCGTCGGAGTTGAAGTAGACCATACGGAAATCATAGCCTTCTTCTCTCCGGATCAAAAGAATTCCGTCAGCGCCGATGCCTTTGCGTCGATCGCAGATTGCCGGGGCTATCTTGGCAAAATACTCGTCCGGCTGCTCGGGATGAGCAAACACGATAAAGTCATTACCTGCACCGTGCACCTTGGCGAACTTAAGCTTCATGAAAATATGATAGCCAGGCGCTTGGAAGTGTCAAGTTAACGTAGGGACGACGCAGGGTCTGCCCCTTAAGATGCTTGACATCTTATAGGGTATGCGTCGAACCAACCGGCTCTGTACTACAACAACAAAGCGGCCTGGAGAGGCCGCTCTCCAAACCTATATCTAGCTTTCCCTTCCGATCTTTTCCCCGCAGGGGAAAAGGAGGATATAATTATGCCTTGACTATTTTTTCTCTGCCCTGCTTGACATCGGCGGTCGCGTTGCGGGTATCAACCACCAGCTTGGCGTGCTTGACCAGTTCAGCATAGTCGATGTTGTCGTGATTGGTGGCGATCAAAACGACGTCGTATTTGGCGATGTTTTCCGCGCTCAAAGGTACGCTTTGCTTGTCAAACTTGTAGCGACGTGTAGGCGGAATCTTGGGGATAAAGGGATCGTGATAGTCCACAACAGCACCCTTCTCCTCAAGAAGTTCAATGAGACGCAACGCCGGCGACTCGCGCATATCGTCAACGTTCTTCTTGTACGCCATGCCCAGGATCAGCACCTTTGAACCGTTCAGCGCCTTCTTTCGATCGTTGAGCGCTTCCATGACCTTTGAAATCACCCAGCGTGGCATGGATGTGTTGATCTCGCCGGCAAGCTCGATGAACCGGGTGGGCATCTCAAACTCCTGCGCCTTGTAGGTAAGGTAGAACGGATCAATGGGTATGCAGTGCCCGCCCAGTCCCGGGCCGGGGTAGAAGGGCATGAACCCGAAGGGTTTGGTGGACGCGGCGCGGATAACCTCCCACACGTCTATGCCCATGGCGTCAAGAATCACCTTTATCTCGTTTACAAGGGCGATGTTCACGCTGCGGAACACGTTCTCGAAAATCTTGGTCGCCTCCGCGGCCTGGGCTGAGGACACGGGAACCACCTGCTCCAGCGCGGCCTGATAGAGCGCAACCGCCAGTTTGAGTGATTCCTCGGAGTTGGCGCCAACCACCTTGGGGATGTTTTTGGTGTTGTATTCGGGATTGTTCGGGTCTTCAC
>JAYELY010000071.1:0-4313 GCA_034717795.1 Caldifarciminota bacterium | reverse complement strand
GCTCTTCGCAACGACAAACTGGTAGCCTGCGGCAAAAAGATCGCAGGGAATAATCAATCCGCAGATTTCGCCGATTGATTCCCCTTCCCTGGTGGAAGGGGATTAAGGGGAAGGGGAGATAGGCAATGACGCGGTCCCTAAAGTTACACACGCATCCGCGTCAATCATCTTGACAAGTTGTCCGGACGGACTATCATTCACTGTAGAGGTGGAGGGCATAAGCCAAAGGAGGTTCGATGCACAGAATAGCCAAACTCGCGGCGGCGGTTCTGGCGCTGGCACTGATAACGGGCTGCGTGTGTCCGTTGAAAACCAGACCACCGGGCCATGCCGTGGCATCAGAGAATCACTTCGAAAACGGCGTCAAGCAATACGAGATGGGTCACTACAAGCAGGCGATCCACCAGTTCGAGAAGGCCGTCCAAAAGGACCCCACCAACTACAAAGCCTACTTCTACCTGGGAATGTCGCACAAAGGCAAAGGGCTCTTGACTCAGGCGCGCAACTACCTGGAAAAGGCGCTGGGACTTTCTGGAAACGACGCCTCATGGGCGGCAAAAATCCGCAACCAGCTCAATATCATGACCCAGGAGCAGGAAAAGAACAAGCACCAGGGCAAAGGAAAGGACAAGGACAAGTGAAGCACCGCTTCTTTGTCAGGTTTCCACGTTGGAGGGGGGAAGCTTAATCTCTGCTGGTACTCCGCAAGCGTCGTCCTTCGGATGCCGAGCAATGCAGACGGCTCACGGCTGACGGCAAACAGCATACGGCTGACAGCGAACAGCAAGGGCGCGCTGACGCGCGCATTTCAAATATCAAAATGAAACGGGGCTGACAGCGAACAGCAGACAGCTCACGGCTGACAGCGAACAGCATACAGCTCACGGCTGATGGCGAACAGCTCACGGCTGACAGCTGACGGCAGGGGCGCGACTGCGTCGCAATTACAGATTGAAGATTGAAAGACTGCAGATTGGAAGATTAGAAGATTGAAGATTGAAAGACTGCTCCGCAAGCGTCACCATGCGGTCAAATCTGGCGTCGCGCTTGACTTGAAGCGGGTTGTGGGTATGGTTTGGCGTGCATCCTTTGATTGTGTTCGCCATAGGCTTCGTGGTGCTTTTCGTAATCCTTGCGCTGCGGGGCAAGGTGTGGAACGCCTACGTCAGATCGGTAGAAAAACAGCAGGGGGTCCAGATTCCCAAGCCGCGATCGGCAATCCTTTACTGGCTGGCTTTGATTGGTATGTCGGCCGCGGTCGCCGGTGCGGTTACCTTGCTTTACTACTTTACCGCGTACAGGCTCTTTAAGTAACCTGATTTCCTAAGCTTACAGCTTTTTCAGGGTAACGGATAACAGCTCACCGCTGACGGCAGGGGCGCGCTGACGCGCGCATTGCAAAGATACTCCGCAAGCGTCGTCCTTCGGTCAAAATGCAAAATGAAGGGGAAGCTCACAGCGGGAGACAGGGCTTGACAACCTGTTGAAGCTCTGGCGGATCATGTGTTTTTCTTGACATTCCCTGCTAACCGTGTAGAATTCGCGTCAATGGGTCAGCCGAAAGGGTTGGTGAGCGAGAACGCTTATACCATCCTTAACGAAGTGGAAGAGAAGAGGGCGTCGCTCATAGCCGCGCTTCAGGAGCTTCAGGCGCGCTACCGCTACCTTCCGGAGACCGCTATGCGTCAGGTTGCGGCCCGGATGGGGGTGTCCGTAGGACAGGTCTACCACATCGCAACGTTCTATACCTGTTTCCGGCTCGAACCAATGGGGCGCCACCATGTACGGGTATGTCATGGCACGGCGTGTCACGTTCGCGGAAGCATGGGTATCCAGAATGAGATAGAGAGACAGCTTGGCATCAAGAAAGGCGAAACCACCTCGGATAATCGCTTTACCCTTGACGCTGTCAACTGCCTGGGATGCTGCGCCCTTGCCCCGGTGATGGTGGTGAACGAGGATTACTACCACATGAGCAAGTCCAAGATCGAGGCGACCCTTAAAAAGTATGAATAGACGCCTTGCTTTTCCAAAAGATCTGGATGCGTGGCGTGCCGGGATTAGCGCGGCCTATGATCCGAATAAAACCACCATAGCGCTCTGCACCGGCACCGCCTGCCGGGCGTCCAGAACCATCCCGTTCAAACAGATGCTGGAAGTCGAGCTCGAAAAACACAATCTCAAAGACAAGGTGAAAATCCTTCCCACCGGCTGTCACGGGTTCTGCGAGCAGGGTCCGGTGATGGTTATCCGCCCTCAAGGCATCTTCTACTGTCACGTCAAGCCGGAGGACGCGGCTGAAATCGTGGAAAGGACCATCATCAACGCTGAACCCATCGAGCGGCTGCTTTACGTCTATCCACCCACCGGCGAGCGCATCATGTTTGAGCGCGACGTGCCATTCTACAGCAACCAGACCCGGATTACCTTCGGGGAAAACGTGAACATCGATCCTACATCCATAGAGGATTACATCCGGATCGGCGGCTATGCGGCCCTTGCCAGGGCGCTTTTTAAGATGCAGCCGGACGAGGTCATAGAAGAAGTTCGCAAGGCAGGCCTGCGCGGTCGTGGAGGCGGCGGATTCCCTGCAGCCCGGAAGTGGGAGTCGTCGCGCAACGCACCAGGTGAGTCCAGATACGTGCTGTGCAACGCGGATGAGGGCGACCCAGGAGCCTACTCCAACCGAAGCCTGCTTGAAGGCAACCCGCACTCGGTGCTGGAAGGGGTAATCATCGGCGGCTACGCGGTAGGTTCAAACGAAGGCTACATATACGTGCGCGAGGAGTATCCACTGGCGGTCCAATTCTTCCGCAAGGCCATTGCGGACGCCGAGGAATGTGGGCTTCTTGGCGAGAACATCTTAGGCTCGGGCTTTGACTTCAGGATGCGAATCGAGCGCGGGGGAGGGGCGTTCGTATGCGGCGAGTCAACCGCTCTCATGGCCTCGATCGAAGGCAGACCGGGCGAGCCACGGCCCAAATACATCCATACCGCAGAGCACGGACTATACAACATGCCCACCGTGCTCAACAACGTGGAGACCTGGGCCAACGTGCCGTTGATCATCAACAAGGGGGCCGAGTGGTTCGCCTCAATCGGAACCGAGGGTTCGAAGGGAACCAAGATATTTTCACTCGTAGGCAACGTGAACAACTCCGGTCTGGTTGAGGTGCCGATGGGCATCACGCTTCGCGACATCGTGTACAAGATCGGAGGCGGCATCCCGGGTGATAAGCGCTTCAAGGCGATCCAGACCGGCGGCCCTTCAGGCGGCTGCATACCCGAAAGCCTGCTCGATCTCGAGGTAGATTTCGATACCCTGTGGGAAGCAGGCTCGATGATGGGCTCGGGCGGGATGATCGTGATGGATGAAGAGACCTGCATGGTGGACGTGGCAAAATTCTTCACCGGGTTCCTCAAAGACGAAAGCTGCGGGAAATGCGTGTCTTGCCGGGAAGGGCTTGCACAAACCTACGAGATCCTCAAGCGCATCACCGAAGGCCAGGGCCAGGAGTCGGACCTCGACCTTCTCGAAGAGCTGGGCAAGGTGATGCAAGACGCGTCACTGTGCGCGTTAGGCAGCTCGGCTGCCAACCCGGTGCTTTCCACCATCCGTTTCTTCCGCGATGAGTACCTTGCCCATATCCGTGATAAGCGATGTCCTGCCCGGGTGTGCACAGCGCTCATCAAATTCGAAATTACCGAGGCATGCACAGGCTGTACATTATGCGCCAGGAAATGTCCGGTCGACGCCATCACCGGCGAGGTGAAGAAATTACATGTAATCGATCAGAGTCTCTGCATCAAATGCGGCGTTTGCCTTGACGTGTGCAAGTTCGACGCGGTGCGGAAGCAATGACCCGTAACACCCGCAACACCCGTACCCCTACGGGGCATTTTCACTATTACTCGGAGCTTGCGCTCCGGTCGCAAGGACATAACACCCGTACCCTTGCGGGGCATCTCCATAACTCCATGGGGCTAACGCCCCTTAATCAAGGAAATAACACCCGTAACACACCTCTGGAAATCAGGGTTAACGTTTTGACGTGCAATGACATGGAGATAGTGTTGTGAGTTTCGATACATTCTGTGAAAGACAACGTAACTTCACACGACTTCAATTCTGGAGTAATACGATGAGCCTCGCGGAATGGATCCGTAATACCTCTTTAGCAATAGATGCAATTCATATATTTAAGGTAGGGGCACGGCAGAGCCTGCCCCTTGAGCGATTTATATCGCTCATAGGGTATGCCTCGTCACTACGGAGCCTTAATATTCATCATTATTCAGAATGTAGGGGCGAG
>JAYELY010000070.1:0-4373 GCA_034717795.1 Caldifarciminota bacterium | reverse complement strand
CGAGGGCAAATGGGAAGGGGCAATCCAGCTGCCGAGTATGGATATCGGGATGAGCGTCAACTTCGAGGAGTCGGCTGACAGCTTAACCGCTACCGTTGACATCCCCCAGCAGGGGGCTTTTGGGCTGCCCTTGAAGAATGTGAGCTTCGATGACCCCAAGGTCTACTTTGAACTCCAAACGTCTCTGGCCACAGCAATCTTCGACGGCAAGCTTGAGCATGGAAGGATAGAAGGTTCCTTTACCCAGGGTCCTGCCAAGGGCGAGTTCTATCTCCAGCGACCTGAAGCCGTAATCGTGCCACCCCCTCTTTACCTTGAGGAAGAGGTTTCCATCAAGGTCTCGGACGATGTGAGGCTTGCCGGAACCCTGAGCATCCCTGAGGGCGAAGGGCCTTTTGCGGTCGGGGTTCTTATCTCAGGAAGCGGGCCTCAGGATCGTGACGAGAACGTGTTCGGATTCAAGATATTTGCGACCATCGCCGACCATCTTACCCGCCAGGGCATTGCTGTTCTCAGATGCGACGACCGGGGTGTGGCTTCCTCGACCGGTGATCGTGAGGTCGCCACCAGCGAAGACTATGCAGAGGACGTTATGGCCCAGGTTGCCTATCTTAAGACCCGGTCTGAGATCGACACCACCCGCATCGGTCTCATGGGTCACAGCGAGGGCGCGTTGATCGCAGGCATGGTGGCAGCGGATGATCCGGATATCGAGTTCATTATCCTCATGGCAGGAACCGCACTACCCGGCGTGGAGATACTTCTGGATCAGCAGAGGCTTATACTTGGGGCCGAGGGCGCTTCTCAGAAAGAGATTGCGCAGGCGGCTGATCTGCAGAAGCGCATATTTGCCGCGGTGCGGGCAGGCGAGAGCCTTGAGGGGTTCAAGCCCGAGATGCGTGCGATCATAAAACAGGGCATTGATAAGCGCTCTGAGGAAGAACGCAAGGCATTGGGTGATATTGACAAATTCACAGAGGCCGTGGCAGAAGCCCAACTTGCAGCCGTCCAAAGCCGGTGGATGAGGTTCTTCATCGATTACGATCCAAGGAAAGATCTCGTAAAGGTTGATGCTAGAGTGCTCGCCTTCTTTGGTGAAAAAGACTTACAGGTCCCTGCACGTATGAATGCGGCGGCGATGGAGGAGACGTTCAAGAAGGCGGGAAAGGAAAACTACTCCATCCGGATATGCTGCAAGGCCAACCATCTGTTCCAGGCTGCCAACACAGGCGCTGTTTCTGAATATGCCCAGCTTCCCAAGGAGTTTGTCCCCTGCTTTTTGCCCAACGTTACCAATTTCATACTCGGGCTTCCCCAGGTTCCTTGCCCGAACTGCAAGGACGGCGGATGCGAGAAGGCAAGGACCGGCAAGTGTCCGCATCGCAAATGATCAAGTGCTCCTTTTTGCTGAAAGCAAAAAGATCGCAAGAAAAAGCGTAGGGGCGCGGATGCCAGCGGGCGTCAGGCGGCACTTTTTTTCCCTAAGATACCCCTCCCTTGACGGGAGGGGGTTGGGGCGAGGGTATCATCGCGAGCGAAGTTCCCTATTTCTTCCTGTCGTTGCGAGGGGCGCAGCCCCGAAGCAATTTCATATATGAGACGAGCTTAAGGATTCAGGAGGATATTTTTATCACCAGCCGTCTTCTTAAATTGAGAATGACCGAAGGGCAACGGCAAGTTTTTGAACGTCAGAGCTATGAGATTGCTTCGCCTCTTCGAGGCTCGCAATGACGATGGGGGAGACGTTGAATAAAACATGTAGTATAAACCTCAGCGTGTCCCTTGGGATACAAAGTATCCCATAGGGTATTAGACCGGCCCGAAATGTTTATAGCACGGGCCGACCTTAAGGTCGGCCCCTACGACTCTACCAAGGGGAGAGGAAACATGCTCCCTCTCCCACCGGGAGAGGGTTGGGGTGAGGGTGTTCTACATTCCGTCATAGCGGAAACTCTTGACATGCGTTATCCCCTATGTATAGTTCTCTATTGAAGGTTCATGAGGTTATTAAGATGATAGAGGCCGACGGCTGGTATCTGGTTGCAACGAAAGGCAGCCATCGACAGTATAAACATCCTACCAAGAAGGGACGGGTGAGCATTGCGGGTCATCCCAATCATAATCTAGCTCCAGGCACTCTAGATAGTGTTCTCAAACAGGCACAGTTAAAGGAAAAGGAAAGGAGGTAAGCGTGCACCGTTTCCTTATCGTTATCGAAAAGGCTGACGGCAACTACTCGGCGTATTCGCCTGACTTGCCAGGGTGTGTGGCAACCGGCATGACCCGTGAGGAATTAGAAAGGAACATGTATGAGGCAGTAGAGCTTCACATCCAGGGGCTTCAAGAGGATAATCTGCCGGTTCCCGAACCCCACGCGGTTGCAGAGTACATTGTAATCAAGTAAGTAACTCCCGAAAGTAATTGAAGCCGCCGCAAGGCGGCTTTTACCTTTTTCCCTCGCAAGGGCGGTGTTTCTTTTCTCCGTCATTGCGAGCAAGCCCACGGCTTGCGAAGCAATCTCTAAACATTTAGATAACCCCCAAGCCTTTTTGCATCCTGGAATGAGATTATTCGCTACGCTCATCCTTCGAAGCTTCGTTGCTTCGAGCAGGCTTGCAAATCGCGGAATTTTTGCTATCCTCCACAAATGGAGGAAAGATGTCAGAACCCGCAACACCCGTAACCCGTAACACACCCGAATCGCTCCCTGAAGGGACCCCAAAGCCGAAGGCAGGCGGGTGGTCGAAAGTACTGATAGGCGTACTGGCGCTTTTGATAGGCGTTATCGCCGGTGCAGCTGGATTCTATCTTATCGCCCTTACACCGCGCAGCAATCTGGAGCACGATATCGAAGCCAAAACCGCAGAGATCGAAAGCCTTCAGGCGCAGCTTGATTCACTTAAGGGAACGATAGAGCAGACGAGCAAACTTTCCCCTGAGCACGAGGCGATACTTAAGGCGCTTCTCAATGCAGAAGAAGATATAGTTGACGAGATCATTACCCTCGGCACCGAGGTGGGAGGCAAATGGCAGGTTCAATCGATGGACGACGTTTACTTCCTTGGAAACGACCTTTTATTCATCCGGATGGACGACGGGCATATCCTTGCGGCGGCTCTTTTGCGTATCCATGATGCCGCAAATCCCAGGAACTGGCGAGTCCTCTGGTCCGACTACGAATAGCTCGGCAAAGCCGAACTATTCCAGGGATTTTCTGCGTTTACACATGGAGCGGGCAAAATTTCACTGAAACAGTGAGATAGATTTATGCTCGAAAAGGATACCAAGGATCGAAAGGGAGAGGGGCGTTTCATAGGGGAGAGGATCGAAGTTGTTACTTCGGAAGAAGAACCGGCTCCCCTCAGTTTTATCTGGCGTGGCAAGGAGTATCAGATCGAAGAGATAATAAGAAGCTGGCACGATCACGGGTTCTCGCCTGCCGCACCCAGGAAGAGAACCTGGCTCCTGCGTCGTCATCGCAACGTTTACGTAGTCCAGACCGACGCCGGTGAGCGGTTCGAGATCTACATGGATCATGGAGCTGGCCGCAGGAACTGGTATCTATACAGAGAACTCAAATAGAAAGCGCCCCTTGTGGGGCGATTCATAATCTTCGAATCTCTCACAACCTACCGCATCAGCGCAATCTTGCGGGAGATGGTTTCCGTGGCGCGTTCCAGTCTCACGAAGTAAAAACCCGAAGAGGTGGTTGCATCAGACCACTGGATGCGGCCTGAGTTTTCATATCCGTTGGCGTTCACGGAACCATGTTTTAACAAAGGAAGCGCCGGCTTATGCCGGCGCTTACGAACTTTCTCTCGATCTCGATCAACTAACTGTCAAGAATGGCGAGAAAGGCAATTTGTTGGTTTACCAGCGGTCGCGATTTCCGCCACCGCGGTTGTAGCCGCCACGGTCGCCGCGCTCGCGCGGGGGACGGGCTTCTTCTACCCTAAGTTCACGGCCGTCGTGCTCTGTTCCATTAACTGCACTAATGGCCGCCTTTGCTTCCTCGTCATTCGGCATGTCCACAAAGGCAAAACCGCGAGGCGCATTGGTGTAACGATCCGTGGGGACCGCTACCTTCGAGACTTCACCATGCTCGGCGAAGATCTCACGTACCTTCTCCTCGTTGTAAGAATGGGGAAGGTTTCCGATGAATAAACGCATGTATTTTTCTCCTTGTCTGGCAGCCACCTTTGGCTACCAACTCTTCAATTATAATCATCTTATGACCTATGTCAACCCCCTAAGCTTTCATCATTCCTTGACAGTTTTACCTTGCTGGACTCGGCGGGATATGTATGAAGTAGCCGCTTCCGCCCGAAGAAGAAAAAGGTGAGGAAGAAGTAACAGACAATCTGTCTAACAAG
>JAYELY010000069.1:0-4376 GCA_034717795.1 Caldifarciminota bacterium | reverse complement strand
GGGACACCACCGTTACCCCGCAGGATCGCGTTAAGGTTGCACTTGCCGTTAAGGATAAGGATATCGAGCTCCAGGGCAACGAGAAGGCGACTATCGAAACGAACAAGGGAGCGATTGTAATTAAGCTCTACTCCAACGATGCACCGAACACGGTCCGTAACTTCATAAGACTTGCCGAGAGCGGTTTCTATGACGGTCTTATCTGGCACCGCTACGAGCCGGGTTTTGTACTGCAGGGCGGCGACCCGCTCGGCAGTGGATCGGGCAACCCCGGGTACAATATCCCGTTTGAGGCCAACGAACGCAAGCACGAGCTTGGCGCTGTGGGTATGGCACGCGGTCAGGACCTTAACTCGGCAGGCTGCCAGTTCTACATCTGTCTTTCGCCTCAGCCAGGGCTTGACGGCGGCTACGTGGTGTTTGCAAAGACCGTCGAAGGTATGGATGTGGTCAATGAACTGCGTCGCGGGGACAGCATCGTAAAGATAACGATCTCAAGGGACTGAGGTCATGAAGCTTGTTCGCCTCGCCGGATTCACGTCCCTGATTCTGCTTGCAGGACTTGCGTGTGTTAAGGCGGTTCAGCCTTCGATACCCGATACCTACAACCTTTCTGCCAAGGAGAGGGTGGGGCTTGCGCTTCGCGTGAAAAGCAATCCGGTCAAACTCACGGGGAACGAGTGCGCTGTGGTTGAGACCAACAAGGGAAGTTTTACGTTTGAACTCTACTCCAACGACGCTCCGAATACTGTGCGCAATTTCATCAGGCTTGCCGATGCGGGTTTCTATGACGGTCTTATCTGGCACCGCTACGAGCCGGGCTTTGTGATTCAGGGCGGCGATCCGCTCGGCACGGGCTACGGCGGCCCAGGCTACACCGTAGACTACGAGGAAAGCGGTCGTTCTCATATTAAGGGTGCAGTCGGCATGGCCCGCGGCCCTGACCGCAACTCCGCGTCGTGCCAGTTCTACATCTGCCTTGAGCCAGCGCCTAACCTTGACGGAAACTACTGCGTGTTCGGTCAAGTAATCGAAGGCATGGACGTGGTGATGCGGTTGCGCAACGGTAACGAAGAGAAGGGTATTCCTCCGGACACCATCCGCCGCATCTCTATCACCCACCCGTAACACACCCCGTAACACCACGTAACACCACGTAACACCCGCCCCCCTTCGGGGCATTCTCACTATTGCTCGGAGCTTGCGCTCCGCCCTAAAGGATATAACACACCACGCCGTTGCTTCGCAACGCCGCAGAGACCCGCAAGAGATTAAGGGCGCGCCTTACGGTTGAATATCACTAAGATTGCGATTGGATGGAAGAGATTATCAGGGTTACGGAAGTTGGAGATAGTTCTTGAATTGGTTGTATTCTACCTCTAAGACCGTGTCCGTTGTTAGGTTTAATCGCCAGGCGCCGGTGGGTAAGAAACTGCCATCCCTTCTTTTGAAAACAACATTGATGACTCGTTTCCCGTAATCCTTGATAACTTGAACAGCAGGGACGTAATCCTGATCTCCGGAAACGATCAGGGCGATATCGTAAATCTCGTGTAGAATAATCATATCGGTAGCAAGTTTCACATCTACAGCCTTTTCCGAGCCTAATGAACAGTCAAAGAGATTATAACAGCTAGCGCCTGCTCTTCGGAATTCTATTGCTTCATGACGTTTGGCTATTCCGTTTTGAATGGTGAGCCAACCTTCAAAACGGTTACGCATTTTCGATTTCCTTTCGCGAAGTTCAGATACTATTTTCTCTAATTCAGTTTGAAGATTCTCTGGAGAGGTTTTATCAAGTAGCTCTTTGTAGTGGGGGTCGTGCCCCGAGAGCAAGTTTCTTAGTGCCGGAGAGTGTGTAGCTGGCTTGAGGAATTTGTAAGGGAAAAAATCGAGATGTTCAATCACATACCAGTAAGTTCTCACCCTTTCTACGTTGGGGGAAGTTTGTTTAGCAAGCCAGTCGTAGAATTTGCCCCACTGTGCATTTTTGGGGAGATAATCGATCTGGTCGAAAATTCCTTGGAACAAATCTATTATGGCATGCCTTAGATTTTCTCCGTCAACGAAAATACAGACCCTTTTCATATTATACCCTCTTTACTTAAAAAAAATGCGGGAGACACGCAGCCTCCCGCTTCGGTATGCTTGCTCGGGAAGCACCCGAGCGCTCCTTTCTAAATTCTATTTGAATTATAAGACTTTTTCAGAGCCTGTCAAGCCCCCGCATTGCCTCACGTAAGAATTCACCTGAGTATATGATCGTATTCTTGAGATTCAACAAAAGCTTGTAGGGGCCGACTTTGGCGTGCCCCAAGGGGCACGCTGAGGTACGCCCCTACGAATTTTTTTGCCCTTCGGCCAAAAAGATCGCAGAAACGAACCTTCCAATCTTCTAATCTTTTAATCTTGTAATCTGTAATTGCGACGAAGTCGCGTTCTTGTCCACCTTTTTTTACCCCACAAGATCGCTTCGCGCTCTTGCGGGGACCCCGAATTTTGACCAATTATTGACCAGCTTTTGGGGAGCTTTTGTCCACCTTTTGACCAGCTTTTTTGTGACGAGTGCGATATAACTCTGACGAGTTTGTGGCACGTCTGCAAAGATTCGTAACACAAACCTCTTTTAATCTCAGGTTTTTCTTAAAAGCTCACGTACACGGCCAGGCCCGGGGAGATGTAGCTAAGTGTCGTAGGTACGCCGCATGAGACGGCCAGGCTTAGCCAATCTGTCGGCATCCAGCTTATTCCGGGCCAGATTTCCACAGCGCCTTCATTTGCGTCCAGTGAGTAATAGATATTTGCTTCCGTATAGAGCGAGAAGTTTTGGGAAAGCCAGTATTCGGGAGCTAGAAGGAACGCTAAATCACCTGCGGATCCCTTGAAATCCGTAGCGTAAAAGAGGTTGGTATGTAACTGTAGTGCGGGAAACCCAGCGCTTACCATTACCCCCGGGCCGAGGCTTAACGAGCCATCCGAATCGAGCGGTATGGATACATCCAGCACTGGCGAGACGCTCAGCATCTCAGTCGATACCAACTCGTAACGACCTTCAATCATCAAATCACCCATGGTGAAAGTCGTATCGTAGCTTGCCTGTAACACGAGCGTCATATCAAAGCGTGGAGAGATGCCGAAGCCTGCCCAGAGCATGGGATCGACCGATAGGGTTTCTTCTTCTGCCAACGGTATCGAGACCGGGATCAACGGGCCAAAGTACCCCATCCTTGGTGGTAGAGTGTAGGCGGTTACGGTGTTGAATGGATCAGCCGCGGCAACCGCCACTGCCAAAAGAATCAAGACAAATATCTTACGCACGCTGCCTCCTTGTTTGCTCAGGATAACCTCAGAGTGGTGGGTTGTCAAGGCAACAAAAATGAAGGGCGCACCACGGTGCACCCTTGATACTATGATTTTGTTAGAAGCGAAATCCCCGTGGAAGTGGAGGCGTGTTACGGTGTCACGGTGTTGCGGTGTTGCGGTGTTACGGGTGTTACGGGTGTTACGGGTTACCAGTTTTCACCGAGTATCTCGAAGTGGGCCTGTGGGTGTGCGCAGGCTGGACATTCCTGCGGGGCTTCGGTGCCTTCGTGCAGATAGCCGCAGTTGCGGCACCGCCAGATCACCGGCTTCGAGCGCTTGAACACACGATCAGCCTCGATGTTGGCCAGAAGTTCATTGTAGCGCTTCTCGTGCTGGCGCTCGGCAACAGCGATCGCCTCGAGCACCACTGCGATCTCCTCAAAGCCTTCCTCGCGGGCCAGCTTGGCGAAACCGGGGTACATCTCGGTCCACTCGTAGTTCTCGCCTGCGGCTGCGGCCTTAAGGTTCTCGGGCGTCGTTCCGATCACGCCTGCGGGGAATGCCGCGGTTATCTCCATCTCGCCGCCCTTGAGAAACTTGAAGAGACGTTTGGCGTGTTCGCGTTCCTGATCGGCGGTTTCGGTAAAGATGTCGGCTATCTGAACATAGCCTTCCTTGCGTGCCTTACTCGCAAAGTAGGTGTATCGGTTGCGGGCCTGCGACTCGCCGGCAAACGCGGTCAAAAGATTGCGTTCGGTTTTTGTTCCATTTATGCTTGCCATTTGCTCTATATCTCCTTTCTACTTAAAGAAACCACTTCAGCGCGCCTGATAATTTTACAAGCGGCATCAATGTCTGTGGCCTCTACCACCTGTCCTGCCTTTAAGGGTTCGCCTGCCTTCTTGAATGCCTCTATTACCTTCGCTTCGTTATCTGCCATCTAAACCCTCCTTGGATTGGCTTTATACCCTACAGACGAGAAATATCCTGAAGCGTTAGTTCTCGGTCAGGATGTGCTCGTCGTATTCTATCTCAAAGCGTAGCTTGTGTTTTGCCTCATCCTGCGCAAGGGC
>JAYELY010000068.1:0-4382 GCA_034717795.1 Caldifarciminota bacterium | reverse complement strand
ACTGGCAGACGCTCGATCCAGAGGTTCGTAAGCTGATGCAGGAAGCGGACATAGTCATAGTCAAGGGGCACGCCAATTTCGAAAGCCTTATAGACGGACCCCAGGAGGCGTTCCTTTTGTTAAAGATAAAGTGCCAGGTGGTTGCCGAAAAGATACGCGAGGACTGCGGCTCGCTCGTGTGCATGCACTATATACCCCAAAAGAATGCTTCGCCTTCTTTCGGGGACCCCGGATAATTTCTCCATCACAAGCGAAGGAACGCGGTATCGGGGTCCCCACAAAGGCGCGGAGCGGCTTTGTGGGGTAAATAGGTCGTAGGGGCCGGTCTTCAGACCGGCCCGCCAGAACTTCGGTGGCTCACGATGACGCCCCTCCCCCTACCCCCTCCACCAGGGAGGGGGAAATTCAGTACTATCTCTCACTTAGGCAAAGAGGCATGTAGTAGTGCGAACCTCAGCGTGCCCCTTGAGCGATTTATTCGCTCATAGGGTATCAGGTTCGCTTATATTTGCGGGCCGACCTGATACCCAAAAGGGCACGCTGAGGTCGGCCCCTAAGTTTTTTTGTCCTGCGATCTTTTTGCATAAGCAAAAAGGAGCATTATATTGACTTCTCCGCTATTCCAATTATCCTTGCCCTTTATGAGAATCATCCTTTTCGACATAGACGGCACCCTGCTCAAGGCCGGTGGGATCGTTAGGGAGGCGATGGGCGATGCGTTGGAAGAGGTATTCGACACACGCGGGGGGATAGCCGATGTCTCGTTCATAGGCGCAACCGACCTGGGGGTGGTGCATGAACTCATGAACCACGAAGGGTTCTCCCGCGAAGAGATAAATCTAAGATTTCCGAAGCTTATCCAGACATACGGGTCTATTCTGAGGGAAAAACTCTCTTCCTGGAATAATTTCAAGCTCTGTCCAGGTGTCCCTGAGATTCTGGACGAACTTAAGGCAAGGGGAACGCTTCTTGGTCTTGTAACCGGCAACTGCCAGGTGGGAGCTGCGGTAAAGCTCGATAGAGGTAGACTTACAGGATACTTCAGATTCGGGGCGTTCGGCGACGAAACCACCGATCGCGCCCGGATGTGTGAGTTCGCCCATAAACGAGGTGAAGCCCAGGCCGCGGAAAAAATCCCGAAAGCCAGTGTGATACTTGTCGGCGACTCCCCGAACGATATAACCGCGGCTCGCGCGTACGGCATCAGGATGCTGGCCGTCTCAAGCGGATGGATCGGTGCCGAGGAACTGTCCAATTACAACCCGGACTGGCTTTACCCTGATCTGGCGTCTACCCAGGAGATAGTTGATCTGCTCTTGGGTTAGAAATAACTCTATTCAAGATCAATGTAGGGGCGACGCATACCCTATGAGATGTACAACATCTCAAGTGGCAGGCCCTGGGATCTATGCCAAAAGATCCAATCCTACGACTTTCTCGATAATCATCGGATTGACGACGCGCATTTAAGGTGCACAGGCTACGTATCTACTCGATTTACCTCAATTCACTTCTTGTCTTAATCTGCGTCAATCTGCGTAATCTGCGGATAAAAGGCGAGGCATGCCTCGCCCCTACTAAACTCAATAAAAGATAGAAAATCTGCGTCAATCTGCGTAATCTGTGGTTTAAAACCTTCTCACCTTAAACAACATGGCAAGCGAGAAATAATAAAGGAGTGGTGTGCGGTCGAGCGGCATCTGAACGAATTGGCCCGGTATAAATGTATGGAATAGCGCTTCCTCGATCTGGAAGTGTTCCGACAAGAGCCTGGCGATCTGCGGCGGGCTGAACCGTTGAAGATGCAGATTCTTTAATCTAATCCAGCCGGCGAACGCGGTGTCGCCGCGGATGCGCTCGCACGGAACCACGATTACTGCGCATCCCTGAGGCTTAAGCGCCCTGGCCATCTCCCCGATCGCTTTTTTGGGATCTGGAAGATGCTCCAGGAGGTGAACGCAGAGTATTCGATCAAAGGATTCGTTCGGGAATGGCAGCTTGCCCGCATCGGCTTCGATCAGATTGACCGGTGAACCGGTGCGTTTAGCGGTCTCGATTGCCTCGTGATCGGCGTCCACCCCCCAGAGTTCAACCCCTTTTCCAGCATACCCCTCGATGCGGTAGCCTGCAGATGAGCCGATCTCCAAAAGTCTCTCTCCTGACTTAGGATCAAGAAGACGTTCGATCATCCTCGCCTCGGCCACACCCCAGGGCAAAAGCTCCACACCCTTCCTGCGCAGACGATGAACGGAAGACATAGCAAATTGTACACCTCGCATGCCGTTTGGCAACTTGACAGGAAACGGTTAGAGGATAATCACTCCGTCTAAAGGAACCACTCCACACTTACCCGAAAGGTGGTGCTTGCCAGGTAACCCGTAACACCCGCAACCCGTAACACCCGTAACACACCCGTACCCCTTCGTGGTATTCTCATTGATTACTTGGAGCTAACGCTCCAGAACATCTAAGGACATACCCTTGCGGGGCATCTCCATAACTTCCTGGGGCTAACGCCCCTTAATCAAGGATATAACACCCGTAACACCCCTTATTCCCTTAGGATACAGGAACAACTTGACAACCGTGCTTTTTGAACTAGTATCTAATCTAAACAATCAAAGGAGTAAACTTGAAATATCTCACAGCCTCCCTGCTAATTCTGGCTGTAGTGTCTGGGGTATTGACCGCAGGTACGAACCCCTCAACTGTCAACCTTGAGGACCCTGAGCTGTACGCACAGGGTCATATCACCGTCCGCTTTGCCGACGGCGTGAACCTCGATGGGATACAATCCGCGCTCGCTGTCACCGGAGCGGTAGAGGTTCACAGAATCGAACAACTCAACGCCATCCATCTCACCATCCCGGATGAAGCGGACATCCGTGAAGCACTCAGCTACTACGAGTCGCGTCCCGACGTTCTTTACGCTGAACCGGTGGCTATCCGCCGGGTGTTCTGGACGCCGAACGATTCCCTTTTCCACCGGCAGTGGCATTTTGACGCCAGCCATATCAACATGCCCGCCGCATGGAACAAGGAGAAGGGGTCTTCCAGCGTAATAGTTGCAATCGTTGATACCGGAATCGCCTACGAGGATTACCCTATCCCGGAATATGAAGCTGGTGAGGTTACCTCCAGCGACGACTACTACCACATGGCCACGGACTTCAGCGCTTCACAGTTTGTTGCTGGATATGACGTCGTCCACAACGACGATCACCCGAACGACCAGTACGGGCACGGCACTCACGTAGCAGGAACAGTGGCGCAAGCCACCAACAACGGGATCGGCACCGCCGGTATGGCGCCCAGTTGCAAGCTCATGCCGGTCCAAGTAATGAGTTACAAGGGATCAGGATACGACTTCTGGATTGCCAAAGGAATCACCTGGGCCGTAGATCACGGAGCCGACGTAATCAACCTCAGCCTCGGCGGACCTCCTGGCCAGTCCTCGGAGATCGAACACGAGGCCATCATCTACGCTCACAATAAGGGAGTCGTCATTGTCGCCTCCGCAGGCAACAGCTCCATCGGAATACTCAGCTATCCCGCCCGCTTCGAGGAATGCATAGCTGTCGCCGCCACGAACTACAACGACACCCGCGCCGTCTATTCACAATACGGAACTGGCCTCGACATCTCAGCGCCCGGAGGTGCCATCTATGAGGATAAGAACAGCGACGGCTACCCTGACGGTGTGCTTCAGTGCACCTACAAACGAGTATATAACGCCCAGACAGGCGTAGTGGCCAAGGTCAACGAGTTTGCATATCATTTCTGGCAGGGCACCTCGATGGCTGCTCCGCACGTCTCAGGCATGGCGGCGCTTTTGATCAGCCACGGAATCACCGGGGTAGATAACGTAAAGAACGCCATCTACACCACAGCCCGCGATCTCGGCACTTCCGGGTACGACAAGGTCTACGGATGGGGTATGATTGATCCTGTAGCGGCACTTGACTACGTCGCCGTTCATGAAGAATCGGCACCGGCAATCACCTCGGTCTCCTCTCCCGGCCTTTTCTCTCATTCAACCTTTATCAACTACACGCTTCCTGAAGAAGGTCGGGTAACCCTTACCGTCTGGGACGCCAGCGGCAGGCGGGTCAGAACACTGGTTGATTCCCATCAGGCCTCGGGTACCCACTCGATCCAATGGGACGGCACCGACGATAACGGACATCACTTATCCCAAGGCGCCTACTTCTACCGCATCAAAACCCCTCACTCCGCACTTACTCAAAAGGTGGTGCTTGCCAGGTAACCCGTAACACCCGTAACACACACGTACCCCTTCGGGGCAGAGCCTGCCCCTTGAAGTGTTTTATACTTCATAGGGTATTCTCATTATTACTTGGAGCTAACGCTCCAGAACATCT
>JAYELY010000067.1:0-4388 GCA_034717795.1 Caldifarciminota bacterium | reverse complement strand
GTGCAGCTGGTTGTGCTGCCGGGCGAGTTCTTCACCCAGGCCGCATCCTTCGCAACCCTCGCCCGGAGCAAGATCGAGATACGCTACGGAACGCCTGTATCCACCAGGATCGAACTTTCGATTTACAACGTCAACGGCCAGTTGGTCAGGCGGCTCCTGTCGGAGGAGGTTCCGGCGGGCGAATACGAGACCCTCTGGGATCTGTGCGACGAGAAGGGGCTTTTGGTTGGACCGGGTGTCTACTTCCTGCGGCTTAGAGCACCCGAAGGGCACGCGGCCTCAAGAATCATAGTAACACGCTAAGGAGTGGAATGATGAAACGCACACCTCTCATTTTAGCAGTACTTCTTATCCTGACGGCGTTACTGCCCGGATGCCGGGAGCGCATCGTATATACAGGTTTGGGCGACTGGCTTCTTCTGGCAGATGACCCTGACGATGGGAACGTGGGCTACAACGCTCACTACCTCTACGTTGACGCGGATTTCTCAGACGGCGCCCTTGAGTTCAAGGTCCAGACGTATGCCCCGATCCCTAATGCCTACGATGATGTGATCCTTACGATCTATTTCGATACCGATCAGGATGCTTCAACAGGTCTTTCTACGTCGACTCCAGGCTGGGGTGCTGAGGCGGTTCCCAACGACATCGGTGCTGACTTCATGATGTTGGCGGGCGCTGAATTCGCAGAAGGCGACAGGATCAACGAGGATGAGATCTATGCATGGGACGGCAACGCCAACGGATGGTCCGAGACGCCCGCAGGTTCGGTACAAGACCCCTATCGTCCGGCAAATACCGACTCGGTAAAGGGCACCATCAGTTTGGATATCCTTGGCAATCCTACCGGTCAAATTGACGTGGTGGCTATCCTTCTGTGCGATCCAGACGGGGAGACTTACTACGATCACATCCCCGACGTTGGGCGCGGGCACGCAACCATTGACCTAGGCAACGGAAGTGTCGTGCAAACCTCTTCACAATCGGCGGGTGTTGCCGTCAACCCAAGCTCAGGCAGAAGGGTCTCGCTTATCACAGGCAAGGAATTAATCCTCGAGGAGGCCAGATGAAAAGGACTGTCCCCCTTCTTCTAATCGCTGCAAGCCTTGGCTTCGCCCTGCCCACCCTGCAGGGTACAAGGGGCACGGATTTCGTCTCCTCTGCCCGCTGCGAGAACATGGGCTACCTCTGGTTCTATATGGCTTCCGAAGGCTACAAGGATCACGTCATCTTCCAGGACTCCGCCGGGGTAGTCCAGAACACATACGACAACTGGGCGGCAAAGCCGGTGGTCTCACTGGGATTCACCCCATGGCACTACCTTGAGTTCTCAGCATACGGTTCCGGTTACTTCTACTACAACGTGGACAACTCGGCGATGACCTACGGACTTACCGACGTAGGCGGGCACGTAAAGGGCAGCATACCGTTTACCCCCCTGGATAATCCATTCGTGATCGCCACGGGTATCGACGGATTCTTCCTCATGTCTATCCCCTTCGAGTTCGACGCCACAGCCAACCAGACGATGAGCCAGTATCTGGGTTACTATCCATTTGAGGAGGCGGGTCCTGAGTTCGGCGGCAGGCTACTCTTCTCGCTCGAATCGCAGTATATCTCCGCACATCTCAACGGCGGCTACTGGTACCGAAGCGTCCATAACTTTGGCCCGGATTCCACCGTCTCCTACCCCCAGACCATCATCGGCGGCTTTGCTATTGAATCCTCACCCTTGAAGTGGTTTAACCTGTTTGCGGAGTTCAATCTGAACTACGGCCTTCCGATAGGTTCACCTGAAGCCAGCCTCACCGGAATATCCACCCATGCAAGCGCCGGTGCAAGATTGCCGGTCTACCTCGGTCCCAACTTTGCGTTTATGTTACACGTCGGCGGCGGCGCCGACCCGATGGACTTCACTGCCACCTCCTCACTTTACGCAGGCCTTGGTATCGGCGGAGACCTGATCCGCCCCAAGGAGAAGCTGATTGAAGCTCTGGTAAAGGATACTGAGACCGGACAACCAATCGAGGGCGCCAGGATCGAGCTTTCAGGAGACCTGATAGACACCATCTTCTACTCTGATAGCACGGGCCGATTCGTTCTGCCCGAACTTATGGAAGGCGACGAGATCAACGCAACCAAGGAAGGCTACCATCCTGAGACGGTTGCAGCCGAGGAGGTCGGCGAGGCGCTCACCCTTACCATTGCTATGGATCCAATAAAGGAGTCCTTTATCGCAGGCATAGTCGCAGACGCCGAAACCGCAGGCCCGCTGCGTGCGGTGGTAAGCTTCCATGACATCGAGACTGGCGAGGTTCTTCCTTCTATCTCATCCGATGCCGTCACCGGATACTTCCGAACCAAAATCGAACCCGCTACCTACCGTATGAAGACTAAAGCGCCGGGTTATCGCGAAGACCACACCACCCTGACCATCGGAATCGCAGAAAACAAAATGGTTGATATATTCCTTACCCCTGAAGAGAAGCCCAAACCGGTCGAACTTAAGCCTGTCGCCATAACCGGCTTCGGCAGGGGACACAGCGACATCGGTTTCGAACAGATGGTCGAGCTTGAGAAGGTGGCCGAACTCCTCAAGGAAAACCCCGATGCTACGGTAGTCATAACCGGACACACCGACAGCGTAGGCTCGGATGGTGTCAACCTTCAGATAGGCAGAAGGCGAGCCGAATCTGTAGCCGGCTATCTTCTGATGCGCGGTATCAAGGTAACCCGGATGCAGATCGCGACCGGCGGCGAACGCTATCCAGTGGGCGACAATCGCTACCGCAGCGGACGCAGAGCCAATCGCCGGGTAGAGCTTGTGTTCTCTCGAAAGGCCTCTGAGGAGATCTCAGAAGGAGTGCTAAGGCCTCCTACGAGGAAATAATCAAACCGATTTATAAAACTAGAAGCGCGGCCTTCGGGCCGCGCTCTTCTTAGAATCAACTCTGACTGCCTGTAAGATTTCGATCAGATGGAAAGGAACGGGTTGATCCGCAGGACCTGACTGTAACGCGCACGTCCCCCGTGACCGGACAGAATCATGGTCTCGGGTTCAAGAACTCCTTTGAGCCTCTCCAGGGACTGCATAAGGGTCTGCTCGTCACCTCCGGGAAGATCGCTGCGTCCGATGGAGTCCGCGAAAAGCGTGTCGCCGGTGAACGCCCAGCGTCTCTTGCGTTCGATAAAACACACGCTGCCGGGCGAGTGGCCGGGTGTGTGGATGAGGTTCAAGGAGATGCTTCCGATATTAAAGTTCCAGCCCTCCTTAAAGGTCACGCAGGACTCGAATGGTTCGTCACGATAGCCGAGCCCTTCAAAATCAGGCGGCACACGGTTGAGTAACAACTTGTCGTCAGGATGGATTCCTGCCTTCCAACCCCTATTCACGAGCTCAGGGCAGAATCCGGTATGATCAAAGTGCCCGTGGGTAAGAAGGATCATCCGCGATTCAAGATGATTCAGGGATTCAACCCGCTTGCGGAGCTCATCTGCGGCAAAACCGGGATCCATAAGGATCGCCGAATCCTCGGTTGTTAAAAGATAACAGTTGACCTCAAGTGAACCAACAATAAACCGCTCCAGGATGACGTCGTCTATCTTCGTTCTTTGCAAAAATTCTCCTTGAGGGCTATTCTAACCACAGATTACGCAGATTTCGCAGATTGCAATTATCCTTTTCTAACCACAGATTACGCAGATTAACGCAGATAGGCACCCTCACCTCCACCGCTCCTTCGGAGCGGCGTCCTCATCCCAGAGGGAGAAGAAAACCATATCTCCCCTCTCCCCTTGGGAGAGGGGTAGGGGGTGAGGGATTGCGATCTTTTCGCCCATGGCGAAAAGGAGCATTCTAATCTGTGAAATCTGTGGTTTCATCGTTCTTTATGAAAATGTCGGTAGATTGTCTCAGCCAATGCAGGACCTATTCCAGGAGCAGCTCTCAACTCTTCTATGGACGCCTTGCGTATACGCGGCACCGAGCCGAAGAACTGGATCAGCGCACGCGCCTTCTTCTCCCCTATCCCAGGGATACCGTCCAGTTCGGAGGATAACGTTGATTTTCTTC
Source organism: Caldifarciminota bacterium (assembly GCA_034717795.1). Taxonomy (GTDB): domain Bacteria; phylum Hydrothermota; class Tepidihabitantia; order B3-TA06; family B3-TA06; genus B3-TA06. The sequence continues at coordinate 316 of JAYELY010000067.1, read as the reverse complement.
TGAGCTTGCGATGGTAGGTGATTGCGAATCGGTGCGAGGAGTTTCGGATACGCTTGAGGAGTTTTAGCACCGGATCGCTGCCAGGGATCACAACCTCCCTGCCGTCCCGACCGAACAGATGATCGTGGGTCTTTGCGAACGCGAAGACAGAAAGGGCGACGTCTATCTTGTTGAGAAGCTCTCGGACCACGGAGAGCTGGCCCTTGCCGCCGTCGAGGATCAACAGGTCGGGGAGGTCCTTACCCTCTTTCTGCAAGCGGGAGATGCGGCGAGCGACAACCTCGGCCATCATCGCCGGGTCGTTGGCTCCCTTGAC
>JAYELY010000066.1:0-4424 GCA_034717795.1 Caldifarciminota bacterium | reverse complement strand
AACGTCAAGCGCTACGTCGTGCTGGGGACCGCCGTAGGTTTTTGTCCATACGGTATCGCCTTGCTCATCGGTTTTTAGAAGCCAAACGTCGTATCCTTCAGTGCCGAAGGATTCGGTGCCGTCGGCAATGATGTATCCTCCGTCAGATGTCAGCTGGCCTGAGGTGTTCCACCATAAAGCAGGACCGTAGGACTTTTCCCACTCCTTTTCTCCATTAGCGTCTGTCTTGAGAAGCCATACGTTACCATCTTCCTCAGGGTCGGAAAAGGTTGTTCCGATGACAACATAACCTCCGTCATCGGTTTGTTGCACCACGTGACCTTCCTCAGTTCTGCCTTCATTATCATAGGCCTTTATCCAGCCTGCTTGAAGGGATAAAGCGGCAAGGGTTGTCACTAAGACAACCAGCAATACAAGATTTTTCATACCTGCCTCCAAGGTTTTGATCTTATGATTTAGAATATATGCAAGTAAGTTGGGTTGTCAAGCATAGATGCTCCTTTTACTTTTTGGGTCAAAGGATCGGATAGATAATAACGGAGGAGTCGCCCTAAAGATCGGCCTTTACGAACTTTGCGATATCATAACCCGTGTCAACATGCCGAGCCACGCCGATGCCAGGGTAATTCGTGAACACTCGATCGAGGCCGAGGTTCTGCATTTGACAGAGGGGCGTGTTTGTGTAGAATTAGTAATCAAACCGAAATTGGAGGATAGATGATTTGCAAAGTTGCATTGATCTTTTTGCTTCTTGGCCAGACAGGCGCGCCCCCGCCCACTGCAGAGCCTGGACAGCCGGAAAAGCAAGCGACCGAGACGGTTCAGCCGGCCCAGACCGGCGAGGCTGAAGTTCAGGCAGAAGAAGCAGAACAGCAGCCAGCACAGGAACAACCCCTGGCAGGCGGATGTTTTGGAGGCGGGGAAGAGGGACAGAAGCGGCCCATGTGGGTTACCTTGGTTATACTCCTGGGTATAGTGGTTGTGTTCTATCTCGTTATGATTCTGCCACAGCGCAGGCGTCAGAAAAAACACCAGGAGATGCTTAAGGCGTTGAACCGGGGGGATCGTATCGTCACTAACGGCGGCGTAATCGGAACCATCTCCAGGGTGAAAGAGGAAAGCTTCATCATCAAGACCGCCGACAAGACGGAATTGGAGATCGACAAATCCGTTGTCTCACAGAAGAAGTAACCTGAAGATTCTTTACTTCGGCACCGCCGCGATAGGTATACCCCTTTTGCGGCGGTGTGTCTCATTTGCCCAGGTGGCAGGGGTTGTTACTTCCCCTGACCGGCCGGTAGGCCGCGGCAGGAGATCTAAACCCTCGGCGATCAAACAGGCCGCTTTAGAGATAGGAGTTGAGGTATACCAGCCCCTTGATGTTAACTCCCCCGAATCTATAAAATGGTGCGCATCACATAAACCTGACGCCTTCGTACTCTTCGCCTACGGTCAGATACTCTCAGGAAAACTTCTCTCAATCCCGCGCTGGGCGATCAACGTTCATCCATCCCTGCTTCCCGCCTACCGAGGCGCCGCTCCCCTGCAGCGTGCTATCATGGCAGGGGAGACCGAAACAGGTATTACCGTTATCCAGATGAGCGAGCGCGTGGATGCAGGAGGCATCCTTCTCTCCGAACCACTTCCGATAGAACCTGATGACACCTACGGGGACCTTGCCGAGCACGTGAGCCGTGCGGTTCCTTACCTGGTCGAACATGCCATTGAAGGACTCCTTAAGGGAGAACTCAAACCAGTGCCTCAGCCTGCCGAGGGGGCGGGCAGGGCGTCTAAGATCGGCAAGGAGGAACGTATTATCAACTGGGCTGCACCCGTCCGCGAGGTTCATAACCATATACGTGCACTCTCGCCCGAACCGCTGGCATACACCTTGTTTCGTGGCAGGCGGCTTGAGGTCGTGCGCTCACAGGTGGCCGATGAGGAAGGTGCAGGAGTACCGGGAAGCATGGCTTTAGAGAGCGGTCGACTCGTGGTTCAGTGCGGTGCAGGGTTTCTTGAGGTTCTAAAACTCAAGCCGGAAGGCAGGAGGGAGATGGACGCTCGAGCGTTCGTAAACGGCTACCGTCCAAAAGCAAACGAAATCCTAAGCACCCGTAACACCCGTAACCCGTAACACCCGTAACCCGTAACACACCCGTACCCCTGAGGGGGTATTCCCATTATTATTTGGAGCTTCGCTCCAGTGATTTAGGATATAACACCCCGTACCCCTGAGTGGGTATTTTCATTACCACTGGGAACTTACGCTCCGTTCACAAGGAAATAACACACACTCTTGCCCGTAACGCACCTTAGGTATTTCCTTTGGTCCAGAGTGTATCCCAGGCGTCTATCTTGCAATCTTTATAAAAAGGCCGGCGCAAGCACCGGCCTTCAATGATCAAACTCTTTTTTAAGCGTACGAGCGTACGATTGAGTCGGATTGTCTATATCTTAGACGTAATATCTCGGCAAGATGTTGCGATTTTTCCCTGAACTGGTTAATCCTCTTCCGAATCCCTCTTGGAAAAGTAGATTATGTCCGGGTGTTCAACGTAGCCCAGCTTGTGGGCCAACTGGATACTGGGGATGTTATCCCGTTCAACAAGCAAGGTGATGACCTTTATTCCTTCCTGCCTCAGGGCATCCTCTGCGGCAAGCGTAAGTCTCTGGGCGATGCCCTGGCCCCGGTAGCGAGCCTGGACCGCGATTCGGTTAAGGTACCCTTTTCTGCCGTCGCTTGAAGCTACGATCACGCCTATCAGTTCGCCTTCGATCTCCGCGCCCCAGAAGAACTTTGGGTTTTTCTCCATCTGTTTGGTTAACTCTTTATAAGAGTCGCGGCCCCTGGGTCTTGCAGGCACCCCGGCACGTTCCCAAAGCTCGATTATCCTCTCGTAATCGGCAGGGGTAAGTTGTTTGATTACGATCTCCTGCACACCCTGACTCTATCCGGGAAAAGCCTCATGTCAACGCGCCTCTCCGCAGCCACTTTACCGGTTGTGAAACAGGATTATCCTTATCATTAAGAATCCTTGATTCCCTAAGGGATCCGGGTTCCGGAATCCTTGTATATGCGTTGTTTGGATGAGGGCCTACTTGGCATGATAATTGCTATCTAAAAACAGGGGTGAGGAAATAGTCAGAATCGAGAGGAGTGAGGCGAGAATCGAGGGACGAGGGTGTGGGGGTAGGGGAGTTGGAAGGCAGGGGGTGAGGCGGGGAGGAGTGATCTCCTTGACCAATCGCTTCATTTGAGTATAGTTGGTGCAGGAGGAGTTAATGAAGAGATTTAATTGGAACTATCTACCTGTATTCTTGGTTTTGTTTGCGGTGGTTTTTCTGGGGTGCGCTGCAGGAGATCCTACTCGTTGGAACGCGGCGAATCCTGCCGGTTTCTGGGCCGGGCTGTGGCATGGAATAATCTCAGTCATAACCTTTATCATCTCCCTGTTCTCCAAGAACGTCAAGATGTATGAGTGCTTCAACAACGGCGGCTGGTACGACTTCGGGTTCTTGCTTGGCGTTATCTTCGTATGAGGTGGAGGCGGCGGAGTTACCATTAACGCAAGCCGTCGTGGCCGCCGAAGAGATTAGGGAAATCCTTTCGGATAGATACCATGAGACGGAGGAGTAATGGCTGAATCCTATGCCATGCGACGCGTGAGCGCTCTTTTGCCTTTCCTGCGAGCAAACGCTGTGCGTAGGATTCTTCAAGTGGGTGGCGGGGAGGTTGTTTCTCTTCTGGTCAGCGCAGGATTCGAAGCCACGGTTCTCGACCCATCCAAGGAATCACTCGCCGAACTTACGAAAACGCTTGAGGATAAAAGGCTTCGAGCCAGACTTATCGAGGGGCCCTTTGACTTCGTTCTTGCGTTCAACACCCTCTACCGCTCCGATCACGAAGGGCTGAAGCGTTCAATTGACTCGCTCCTTGCCCAGCTCCGCGGGGAGGGTTTCTTTTACATAACCCTTATCTCAACCAGACATGCCGACTACGGCAAGGGGATGGAGGTTGAACCTGCTACGTTCAGCCTGAACGGGCTGCTCACTCACTACTGTGATGCCGCCGATGTGGTGGCGCTCCTGGGGGATGTTGAGATAATTGATCTGAGGGATGAGGAGCAAGCCAGCCCTGGAAGTTTTCACTGGCACGTCCTGGGGTGCAGGAAGGACTTCTCGCCTTCAGTCAACGAAGGGTAGTCCTACTTCTTTGCTCACTATACGAGGAAGGGGGAGGTCAAGCTTTTGGGTAGACAACTTTACTTGACAAGCGATTTTTCTCTATGTATAGTTAATCTGTACTATGCAACCAACTGCGTCTCATGTTGGCCTTCGTCCCGAACGGCGGGACTGTCGTCTAGTTTAGGTTGTCTGATTATAGACAATTTCTGATAGGGCGTCAAGTACCCGATTCCTCCGTG
>JAYELY010000065.1:0-4427 GCA_034717795.1 Caldifarciminota bacterium | reverse complement strand
ACCTTCTCATACTCCATGCGCAGCCGTAGAGCCCGCTCGGCCTGCTTGCGCTCGGTAATGTCACGAGCCACACCCTGAACGGCAATGATACGCCCCCCGTCGTCACGTATAAAGTTCCAACTCACCGCAAACCAATGGCTTCTTCCCTGGCTGTCATAGATCTCACAGTCAATGTCGTGAGCGGGCTTACCTTCACGCAGGGCCTTTGCAAACAGCGCCTCGAGCATCACAACGTCATCCGGCGCAATCGCCTTGAGAAACGCTTTCGGTTCTCTAAGGATATCCTCACGTTTGTACCCCATTTTTTCAACCGAGGGGGAACCGTAAAGAGGCTTACCAGAGGGGGAAAGCAGGAATATGATATCAGAGGATGTCTCCACCAGGGTTCGGTAGCGCTGCTCGGAGCGAGCACGCGCCTCCTCTGCAACGCGCCGCTCCTGCTGCTCAAAGTAGCGGTCAATAACGGTGACTATCAAACGCACAGCCGTGCGGAAAGCCTCAATCTCGCTCTCCCTCCATCGCCGCTCTACCCGGCACTCCTCGACACCAATAAAGCCGTAGAAACCGCTGCGAAGATAAATAGGAGCAGCGATCACCGAAAGCGCACCTTGGTCTCGGAATACCCTGGAATCAGGCTCTGGAAGAGAAGAAACCAAAGAAGCTGTAATCTCGTCATCCTTAAGACGCTTGTGGATGTATCCAATCCTGGAATAGGGATATTCACTTCCCAGAAGGGTCTTGATTCCATGACCCAGCCACTCATGCGTCACATGCGCCCCAGGTTCCTCCTGGGCTGAGGGATGAACCCCTTCCCTCTGCTTGGAGACTTCACGGTTGGTAGCAAGACAGACCCTGTTTACGTCTAAAGCATTGCCGAGGATCTCAAGGCAGGCTTGGATAAATGTATCCAGGTTTTCGATCACAATTGCCCGGTTCATGATCTGGGCGAAGGCGGTCTGGTAGATAAGGCGGAGCCGCAACTCGTCCTCTACAATTTTGAGGTCGGTAATATCGGTTAACACACCCAAGGCGGCATAGAATTCCCCGTCAGCATCATAGATAGGCGCAGCATTCACAAGTACCTTTCTGGGAGTCCCGTTTTTGTGGATAAAGGTTGTTTCATAACGAGAGGTCTCCCCCTTCATACGTCGCCGGCTCTCGGAACGAATGAACTCAACCTCGTCAGACGGAACAAGCTCAAGCAAACTCTTTCGCATGAGTTCTTCCTGATCATAACCCACGAGGTTTGCCATCTTCGGGTTAACAAAGAGGAATCTCTCATCGGAATCCACAAGGCATATGCCTTCCTCTGCCGAGTTGACAAGGGTTCTGTAAAGTTCTTCGCTTTCCCGCAACGCCTCCTCGACCATCTTGCGCTCGGTGATGTAGCGAACAAAGACGAGATCGGCGGGTTTGCCTTGATATGTAACTATCCCTGCGTTGAACTCTACATATATCTTGCTGCCGTTCTTGTGTCTGATTATTGTCTCGTATATTGAAGGAACATCCTCACCCGCCATACGCCGCCTGTAACGCTCGTTCACCTTGGGAAGTTCTTCGGGATCAATGTAGGCGGTAAAGGGAGTGTTGAGCATCTCCTCAACACTATAGCCCAACAGATGGGGCAAGCGTGGGTTGACATATTTGAGCAAGGTATCCTGTATAATTGTGATACCGTCATTGGCCCGTTCAACCAGATTGCGGTACTTTTCCTCGCTCTCACGCAGAGCTTCCTCTGCCCGTTTGCGTTCGGTGATGTCACGGGCCACCCCCAGAATCCCAACAGCCTGGCTATCTCTGTCTCGAAGGAATCCCACTTTAACTTCAATCCAGACTCTGGAACCATCCTTACAATTGAACTCAAGTTCCAGTATCCGCGACCTCTTAAGATCCCTCTGTTCCATGCCTTCTATAGCTACCTCTTCTGCAAAAATCTTCTCGGCTAAACCAAAAGAAACAGGTGTTAAGATCTCCTCCATCGTCAGGCTCATTGCTTCCTCAACACTATAACCTAAAAGCGATTCAACAGAAGGACTGAGATAGGTAAACCTAAGTTCCATATTCATAGTCCAAATAACGTCTGTAACATTTTGGGCTAGCAGACGATAGCGCCTTTCACTTTCCCGCAGCGCCCCCTCGGCCCGTTTGCGTTCGGCGATATCACGGATGAAAACAAGGACAGCCGGTCGGCCTTGATATTGAATAATTCCTGCATTAAGCTCCGCGTCAAGCATCCGACCGTCACGCGCAAGGAGTTTCGTTTCGTAGACTGAGGGCACCTGTTCTCCGGCCACACGGCGGCGGTAACGGTTCAGCATATCCTCGCGGGACCCCAAAGCTGCAGCGTGGTGGAACTCCATTCCAATAAGCTCATCTAAAGCATACCCCCCAAAATCAGCGGCGGCTCGATTGGCAAACACAATTCGACCGTCCTGAATGATAACGATCCCGTCGATTGCCTGTTCCACGAAGGAGCGGTATTTCTCTTCGGACTCGCTCAGTCGAGAAAATAGACTGCTGTTTACTGCCGCATCGGCCACCTGATTGGCGAAAAGAGCGAACAGGTCAAGGTCGTGCTCTCTAAAACCCTCTTCGCTCAAACGGACGAGCGTCATCACCCCCCAAAGCTCTCCGTGAGCTACGAGAGGTGCAACCAAAAGGCATCTGGGCGTTTCCTCGACGCCCGGTATACGTATCGCACTATCATCGAGGTGAACGTTATTGGCAAGGATCGGTCGCCGCTCAAGTGCGGCTTTGCCGGTAATCCCTTCACCAAGTGGCAAGCGGCAAGAGAGCCTCTTTTCACGGTCATGGAGGACAGTGGTTGTTTTAGGAACGAGCTCTTCGGTCTGGGGATCGAATCGGTAGATGGTGCAGCCGTCGGCACCTATGAGTTCGGTGGCCCGCTTCGCTATCAGTCGGGTCACCTCCTCCTCATCCAAAGTGGCGGAAACCTCGGTACTGACCTCAAGCAATGTGCTGAGCTCCCGGCTGTGACGTTTAATCCCCTGCTCGGCCCGCTTGTGCTCAAGAACGGTGGCAAACATCTCGGCCACCGTTTGGAAGAAAACGCGGTGGCTTTCTGGAATCTCCTTCGGTGTGCCGGCTACAAGGTGCATCACACCTAAAAGCCTGTCTCCTGCACCTAAGATAGGCCAGGTGATAAGGGAACGAATCCCCAGTTCCTCTAATCTCTGCTTGTGGGTCTTAAGTATCTCATGACCTCTCACATCCGGAGCGAAGATAGCCTGGCGTGTACGTGCAACGATGGAGGGTATATGTGTAAGGTTATCAATAGAGCGAGGCGAAGGCTTGCTTCTTGCCTTCGCTTCGTTCATATCGGTCACCGCCACTGCTTCGAGAATCCGTTTGCCTTCATCGTAAAGGCGCACCGAGCCGGAATCAAATCCCATGATATCGACAAAACCTTCAAGGACCCGCTGGCATAAATCAGGTATATCCTTGGCATTAGCCGCTGCCTCTGCTATGATGCGAAAGGCCTTGCGTTCACGCTCAAGCGCTTCCTCGGCCCGCTTGCGCTTGGTGACGTCCATGGCTATCTCCAGCCTAACCATGGGACATCAACCCATCTGATCGCGCGATCCCGTATCTCACACCAGAATCCATTAATGGTATTCTGAAACTCCCACGCATAAACACCGGTCGGCTCGCCCTCGGCGTCAAGCAGCTTGTCATTCGTACAAAAATCACAAGGTCCGCTCTGACCCTGTTGCAGAACCTGCCAACAGGTTTTGCCTTCGATATTGCCGAAATAATTACGCATCTTCTGGTTCGCAAAGAGAATCTCGTAGGTTTCCATGTCCGCGACATAAACTCCCGAATCCAGACTGTCCAACACGGTAAGGAATCTCTCATGGGACTCCCGCAGCGCCTCGGCGCCACTAAGGTCAGCGGTTTTGCTTTCCACAAGCACGACCCTGCTCACCTTTCCTTGCAGATCACGTACGGGATAGAAGGTAGTCACTACCTCAAGCCCACGACCGTCCGCACACCGGCGGCTTCGCTTTATACCCCTCAACTCATGCCCTGAAAATACCTGACGAATCAAGTCCTCCTCCTCATCGCTCTCATCAGGGAGAAGGATGAGGTCAACGATCTTACGGCCCAGGGCATCCTCTTTCTTGTAGCCGTAGAGACGTTCAGCGGCCTCGTTCCAAGCGAGTACCACCCCTTCCGGGTCGCATGAAAACGAGGCTAGGGGCAAGCGTTCAAATATAGCCTTGCACAACTCTTCTGGTCCTAACTTATTCACGTCGGTTCTCTCATTAATGTAATAATAAGTATCCTGGGCTTTGAGTCAAGTGGAGAAGATGCTCTTTTTCGCTACGCGAAAAAGCAAAGTAGGGGCGACGCATGCGTCGCCCCTACAACTTGACTTCGGGGGGTAATAAGGTAAAATCCAGACG
>JAYELY010000064.1:0-4503 GCA_034717795.1 Caldifarciminota bacterium | reverse complement strand
ATCACATTCTCCATCTCAACCATTAACGGCTCTCGTTGCTTGATCATGGCTTCTTTCTCAGGTAAAGTCATACTTCTATCCTCCTTATTCTTAACTATACCTGAGACGCAATTCACTGCAACTTACATTTCACTGGTTTTCCCGCGCCACTTCAAAAACGTTACCGGCAGGGTAATGGTCAACCCCGGTTTCTCCGCCCTCACCGGCGGCATAGCGCTCCTGGCTTCCCCGCTGGTGCTTTTTATAGTGATACTCCTGTTCGCCTCCGTCGTTGGAATCGGTGCCGGTCTTTTTGTCAGTGCTCTCTACCTGACAGGCATCCTGTTCTCAATAGCTTACGCAGGAACGGCTATGGGACGCTGGATACTTTCCGCGGCCAGAAAGGGCAAGGAGGAACCCCACATCATCATCTCCATGCTTCTGGGTGTCTTCATCGCGCTGGTTTTATGCCGCATACCTTACGTGGGCTGGCTCTTCAGGATCGGCGCTTTTATCTTCGGATTCGGCGCGTTCCTTATCTCCATCTGGTTGGAGATCAAACCACGCACGGAGAGGAGCTAACAGCTGACAGCAGGCGGCTTAGGGGTTGAAAGATGCGAGAGATAAGGAAATATGAGGTGTTTAAGAAATCCCACAAGCTCGCGCTGGATGTATATCGAGTAACTGCTACATTCCCACAGATAGAGGTCTACGGCCTTGCAGCGCAGACCAGACGCGCAGCCTATTCGATACCCATGAATCTTGCTGAAGGTGTCGCTCGTGAAGGTGCAAAGGAGTTCGCGCAGTTTGTTAATATAGCTATTGGCTCCTGCGAAGAGTTAAGGTATCAATTATTCCTGGCTAAGGACCTCTCTTACATTGGAGAAAAGAACTACCGATTACTTGAGCAAGGCTACGAGAGTATCAAACGTATGCTAACCCAATTATACAAGAAGCTCAGGACTGCAAACAGCTGATAGCCGTCAGCCGTTCGCCGTCAGCTGTTCGCTGTCAGCCGTTCGCCGTCAGCTGTTCGCTGTCAGCCGTTCGCCGTCAGCTGTGAGCCGTGAGCTGTGAGCCGTTCGCTGTCAGCCTCATTTCCCTACAACCTGCATCTCCTCTACAAGCACGTAGGGGTAGAAGCCGCCGTGGCCTTGCTCGATCTCCTTGGAGACAGCGCGCACATGCTTGAACTCCTCGTAGATGTTCCCTGAGAGCATGGTCCCTTCAAGGCGTCCGGTAACCTGGCCTTTTTCGATCATGTACCCTACCGCCCGTACCGCTATGTGACCCTGGGAGTAGTTGGAGGAGTGGAAACCCATTCCGCCGGTGAGAAGAATGCCCTCATCCAACGAGGCGATCATCTCGTCAAGGGATGAATCATCTGGTTCGAGCCACAGGTTTGCGGGCCAGGGGTTGGGCATGGCACCTGTGCCGCCGCCGAACAGAGCGCGCTTGAACCCGTTGCCCGAAGAGCGTGCGCCTAGTTTCGCTCCTGTCCGAAGATCGAGAAGGAAACTCTTGAGCACCCCTTTCTGGACCAGCGCTCGTTTCTCGGTGGGGACCCCCTCGTCGTCAAACCCCCGGGCGCCCGGTCTGTAGGAGTGTGGGTCGTCAAGCAGGGTAAGTTTCTCTGAGAGTATTTGCTTATCGTACTTGTCCATCAGTGGTGAGGTCTTTTTGTAAAGCTCCTCGCCCGAGATCCCGGTACACAGGGCCAGAGCGAACATGTCCATGGCCTGCGGAGCCCAGATAACCGGCATTCGCTTGGTGGCAGGGGTCACCTTGTTCTCGGTCCAGCGGTAGCGGCGTATGAACTCACGCACTGCTTCTTCAGGATACTCGAACGGCGCTATCTCAGTCTTGAAGCGGTAGACCGACATGCCCGCTCCTCTTATGGGTGCGGAGACCACGAAACTCAGGCCGGTTTCCGCCTGTTGGGCCCGGGTGCCGCCCGAGGTGGCGATCTGGATATTCTCCTCTTCCTTTTCTACCGTGATGTTGATGGAGATGTCAGGCAGTTCTTTGAGAATATCGGCTTTTGCTTTTTCGCAAATCTCGATCATCTTTTCCGTGGGATAGTCGGAAGTCTCTTGAGAGTAGGGTTTAACCTCGGGGAACTCGGCAGCAACGGAGAAGGAGTATGGTATCTCGTCGCCGTACCTTGCCGACTCCGCCGCCTGCTCTAAAAGGCTCAGGGGATCATCAAGGGTGGTGGCCGATGCGATGCCCAGCTTGCCTCCCATCTTTACCCGCATCATCACGCCTGAGATCCGGTTGGAGGAGATACTCCTTAAATCACCGTTCCCGTAGCGAACGCTGGTATTCACCTCTTCTTTATAGTATATCTCCGAGTCGTCAAACAGTTCAAGGGATGCGTTGAGCAGTTTTTCTATCATCTTGCACCTCCGATGGTAACCTTGTTGATCTTGATGTGGGGAGCACCTTTGCCTGATTTTGCATTGAGCTGCATGGGTCCGCCTCCGCCCTTGCCGCAGCCCCCGCGCTCCGCGAACTCAAGATCGTCGCCGATCATGGAGATGTTTTGCAAAGTCTCGAACAACTCCCCTGACATGTTGAGATCGCGAAGGAGCCTGCCGAGCTTGCCTTTCTTTATCTCGTACCCGTACTGGGCGCCGAATGTGAAGGCATCACCTGAGGTCTGCCCACCCTTGGCCCCAACAAGGTAGTAGCCGTGATCTATAGAAGCAACCATCTCCTCAAAAGTGGAAGTTCCACTCTCGATAAAGATGTTTGACATGCGCACGATTGGCGTGAACCGGGGTCCGACCGCCCTCATGTTGCCTGAAAGCGGCTCACCGAACTCCGCAGCGGTCTCCCGGGAGTGCATCCTGCCAGCAAGGACGCCGTTCTTGATGAGCTCGGTGCGCCGGGTCCGCACTCCTTCATCGTCAACCAGATGTCCGCCAGGCGCGGCAAGTATCGTGCCGTCGTCCGTTACGTTGAGAATCTCGGAGCCTAACTTTGCGCCGATCTGAAGCTTGGCCAAAAACGCGGGGTTATCCTGCAGACCGTCCGCCTCTGAAAGGTGCCCGAACGCCTCGTGGATGAATACCGCGGCCTCATCAGAATCAAGGATCACCGGGAAGTTGCCTACAGGCAGTTGATCTGCGGTGGTAAGCTCGGCAGCTATCCTGCCGCGCGCCAGGAAATCTTCCTCTCTATCCAGAAGTTTGCCGTAGTCGTCGGAGCCGCCTACCGAAAGGCCAGTCCACTGCACCACGTCGCCTTCCTTGGCGGTGATCTGAAACCCGATGTTTGAAATTAAAAGATCGTACTCTATAGCCGTGCCTTCGGATGAGACGAACCAGCGATGCGAGTACCAGTCGGTGTATGACCCGTTGATCACCACCACCTTGGGGACATCCATCAAGAGGTCCCGATAGTGCTTGAGTAGCTCGTGCTTCTCCGCAAGCGGCCAATCGCGTGGATCCTTTTTCGGCGAAACCATGAACTGGCCTCGCAAGACCTCGGTTGGGGCTAATGAGAGCTTGCGCTTGCGGTGCGAACCTGCGATATCCGAATCGGCCGCGCACTGCTTTATTCCTTTCTCAAGATCTTCCAATCGAGAGAACGAATGTATAGCCTTTCCGCCTTTCGTGTAGCACCGCACGTGACCGCCCCTGCCGGTGGTTGCCGAAAGCCTGCGCAGCTCACGGTTCTCGTAGGAGATGCTGACTCTCCGGTTATCCTCGTAGCGAACGTCGGTGTAGTCGGCCTTTGAGGAGCCTAAAGCCGCCTCTAGTTTTTCAAGCATATTACCTCGCTTTCGTGTGTTCAATTATTCTGTAACAATAAGAAAAAATTTATCCATGTCAAGTAAATGGAAGTCACTTGTTTACGTTGATATTAAACCTTATAGGGATGCTTTTAGCCGTAGGTAGTTTGAGGAAGGGTGGTCTGTTGAATGCGTTATCTGCGTATGGGGATACATGAGTGTCTTTTTGTCCGTCCTCGGTTTTTTTTAAGACCGGTACTCGGTTGGATCTGGCAAGCAAATGATTTTAGGCCTGTCACTTATTATGGATAAAGAAAATTGCTTTTTGTGAAACTTTCACTTGACAAAGGCCGACCTCAGGCTATACTCTAGGTTATGAGAAAAATGACATTTCCGATCCTTTTTATCTTGGTAAGCGTTCTGGCATGCGGAACGCAGGAAGAACGCATCCTGGTGCGCGTGGGAGACGAGACGGTCAAGGTGAAGGATTTTCTTGCGGTCTACCGACCACAGTCTTACCCCAGCGAGGAAGCCGAGCTTGAGGCAAAGAAAAAGGCTCTGGACAAACTGATAGAAGAGAAGCTCCTGGTAGCCGAAGCCAGAAGTCGCGGATACGAGGAGGATCCGACCATCAAGGAAGGTCTCCAGGACGTTATTGACAGAGCCTTAATCAACACCCTTTACATGAAAGAGGTCGTTGAGAAGGGCAAGGCTTCGCGTCTGGATGCGAAACGTTTCTACGAGGCGGATAAGGTCCTTCTTACGCTGAGTATCATTCATATCGA
>JAYELY010000063.1:0-4520 GCA_034717795.1 Caldifarciminota bacterium | reverse complement strand
GGATGGCATAAACACAGCTGTCCAGTGACCCAACGTATACGGTTCCATCTGAGCCTATCGCAGGAGAGGATTTTATCTCCCCGCCGAGTTTATATCTCCACTTGCGCTTGCCATCAGTAGTAAAAGCGTAAAGGTAACCTACCTGATGCTGATTGCGAGATGTCACATCCACCCATTTACTCACACCGAAGTATATGGTTCCATCCGAGCCTATGATTGGAGTAGTTTCTACACTCCCGTAATCAATTTCTTCGCCAAGTCCACATTTAGTAGTATAATCCGGATTGAGTGCATAGAAAAACAGCCCTCCAAAATAAATTGTACCGTCAGTATCTATTACAGGAGACGCCCCCTCGTTCGTAAGAACATGTGGAGGACCAAGCCGGGCTTTAAGCTTTCCTTGAGGCGTAAGAACGTAAAAACCACCCACATTCGTACAAAAACATATGTTGCCCTCACTTTCTATCGCCAAGGGTGCAGTGGTAGTAGGGCACGTATCAGGAACCTCAAAACTCCACTTAAGATTACCCAGAGAATCATGGGCGTATACTTTATTAGATCCCCCCGAATACACCGCACCACCTGCCGCTATAACAGGAGGGAAAATATTCAAACTAGTATCCAGGGAAGATTTCCACTTCAGCTTTCCTTCTGGCGTGATAGCAAAAAGATGAGCATGGATATTCGCAACTAATAGTGTTCCATCATTAGCAATCGCAGGCGATGATACGGACTGGGTCTCATATTTCCATTTCAGTTCGCCATCAGGAGTAATAGCATAAGTATAAGCATCCCATGATGAGATGTATATCGCACCATCAGCTCCTATGGAAGGTGAAGCGGATATTCCCCCGCCAGTCTTAAACTTCCACTTAAGCTTTCCTTTCGAACTAAAAGCGTACAAACAACTATCTCCGGAACCGATGTATATTGTGCCGTCCTGTCCTATTGCCGGGGATGACAATATCGGACCGCCGGTCTTGTACTTCCATTTTAGCGTACCTGACCCCTCGGATTTGCATCCTGAGATAAGCAGGAGCATTGCGAAAAACACCAAGATACGATGCCCTTTATCCATTATTGACTCTCCTTTCCGAAGTGTAGCTCTTCATCCTCCCCCTCACCCCCTCCCGTCAAGGGAGGGGTTTGGAGCGCGGGTTCTCCAACCCGCGCCTTATAATAATCAACGGACTGGAGAGTCCGTTCTCCAGTCGCACCGACAGGCTCTCCAGCCTGTCCTCCATGCTCCTTTTTTGAACCACAGAGATCACGGAGGACACAGAGCGAAAATAATTATGTTTCCCTTCTCTGTGCTCTCTGTGTGCTCTGTGTTTAATCCTCTCCATCATATCCCGCAGCACCCCACAATATCGTCCTCTTCCCACATAAGCTGTTCGAAAGCCGACACCAAATCCTGATTGGTAAATCCTGCCAAATCGATGGAGTTGGACCGGCAGGAAGCAGCGCATCCGCCGCATCCCTTGCACAAAGCGGCGTTTACGGACGCTACCTTCTTTTCAAGCCCCAGGACACGTTTTTCTTCAAGTGCGATGGCGCCGTAGGAACACACCTCCACGCAAAAGCCGCATCCGATACAGGTTCGCTCGTTGACCACCGCGATCTTGCCTTCCGCCTCTATCTTATCTTTATTAAGGATAAGTAACGCTCGTGCGGCAGTTGCCGACGCCTGGGCAATGGCCTCGTCAACGAACTTGGGCGCGTGGGCTAATCCGGCAAGGTAAACCCCGTCGGTGGCGAAATCTACAGGGCGGAGCTTCATGTGCGCCTCGAGAAAGAACCCGTCCTCGTTCAAGGGCACCTTGTAAAGCTGGGCCAGGGTTTTGTTTGACTCCTTCTCCGCAACGATACCGGTGGAGAGAGCAATGAGATCTGGAGAGAATTCGACTTCTTTTCCGATCAACTCGTCGGCTATTCGTACAGTTATTGTCCCGTTTTTGTCCACTATTTGGGGCTCTTTTCCCTGGTCAAATCTCAGGAAGATGACACCCTTCTGTCTTGCCTCTTCGTACGCAAGTTCCTTGAGTCCGTAGGTTCTGAGGTCGCGGAACATGATGACGACTTCGGTATCAGGGGAGCGTTCTTTGATTGTCAGAGCATTTTTGACCGCTTCGGTGCAGCACACACGGGAGCAGTAGGGATGCTCGTCGTTTCTGGAGCCAACGCACTGGATCATCACCACGGTCTTGGCATCGAACTTACCTTTGTGCAGCCTCTCCTCCAACTCCCGCTGGTGGATAACTTGTGGGTCTGCGGACAGGTACTCATCCGGTTTTGGTTGGTATTCGACCGCACCGGTGGCGACGATTGTCGCGCCGTGCTCAATCACTTCACCGTTGGACAAGGTGGTCTTGAAGCTTCCCACAAATCCTTCTACCTCGGACACTTCGGTCTCTTTAAATATCGTAATATTGGGGTCTTCGGAGACCTGAGCGATCAGTTCTTTGAGAAACAGTTGCGCGTCCTCGCCGACAAGGGTCTTGGTGAGATGAATCAAATTGCCGCCCAGCTGATTGGATTTCTCGACAAGTACGGTCTCGAACCCGGCCTGTGCAATGGTTCGAGCAGCGGTCATGCCCGCCACCCCGCCGCCGATAACTAAAGCGCGCTTGGTGACCGGTAATTCGATATTGGGAAGCGCCTTGAGCCGGCTCGCCTTGGCAACCGCCATGCGCACCAGGTCCTTGGCCTTGGCTGTAGCTTTCTCCGGCTCGTGCATGTGCACCCAGGAGTCCTGATCACGTATGTTCGCCATCTCGAACAGGTAGCGGTTCAGCCCTGCCTCGCGGATGGTGGACTGGAACAGCGGCTCGTGGGTCCTCGGCGTGCAAGCAGAGACAACTACGCGATTCAGGCGGAATTGTTCGATGATTTCTTTGATCTTCTCCTGTGTATCCGAGGAGCAGGTGTAGAGGTTTTCGGTGGCGAACGCCACGTTGGGAAGGGTCTTGGCATAGGCGACCACTTCGGGCACGTTGACCACCGAGCCGATGTTGATCCCGCAGTGACACACGAACACGCCCACGCGCGGCGGCTCGGTGAATACGTCGCGCTCCAGGGGCAGGTCCTTGACCTTGACCTCGGTGTTGCGGGCATCGCCCAGGAGTCCTTGAACGACCCCTGCGGCGCCCGAGGCCTGAGCCACGCTTTCCGGGATGTCCTTTGGTGACGACGCGGTACCGGCAACGAACACCCCGTATCTCGAGGTGAGCATTGGCGCAAAGGTGGAGGTCTTTACGAAACCCTGATCACCAAGCTCGATGCCCAGCGCTTCAGCCAGCTCTTGGGAAGACTTGGGCGGCTCCAGGCCGACGGAAAGGACCACCATGTCAAAGGTCTCGGTATTGAGCTTGCCGTCATCGGTTTCATAAGTTAATGAAACTTCGCGGGTTTGGGGATCTTCCGTGACCTTGGCCACCCTGCCCCGCACGTAGCGGACCCCGAACTGATCCTTTGCCCGGTCAATATATTTATCAAAATCCTTGCCGTAGGCGCGTAAGTCCATGTAAAAAATAGTCTTTTCCATCTGTGGCGCGTGCTCTGCGGCGATTATCGCCTCTTTGGTTGCGTACATGCAGCACACGGATGAGCAGTAGGGTTTATCAATGTGACGATCACGGCTGCCTACACACTGGATCCAGGCGACTTTTCCGACCTCCTTGCCGTCGGATGGTCGCAGGATATGGCCGGCAGTCGGGCCGGATGAGGACATAAGCCGCTCAAACTCGATACTTGTAAGAACGTTCGGGTAGCGTCCGTACCCGTACTCTGTAAGCCGCTTGGCCTGGAACTCGTCGAACCCTGGAGCTAAAATGACAGCGCCGACTTCGATCTCGGTCTCATTATCTTTATCATTATATCTTACCGCGTCGGGCGGGCAGATGTTTGCGCAAAGCCCGCAGCCTATGCACTTATCCTTGTCTATCGCATACGCCAGGGGCACGGACTGCGGATATGAGATGTAGGCGGCGCGGCGCTCGGATAGTCCCTCGTTGTAGGAGTCTATGGCAGATACCGGGCAGTGCACCGCGCAAAGATTACAGGCGGTGCAGGCTTCGATATCGATGTAACGCGCGTGCTTGCGCAGCTTGGCTGTAAAATTACCGGCAGAGCCCTCGAGGCCGACCACCTCGGTGTTGGTGATGATGTTGATGTTCATGTGGCGACCGGTGTCCACCAGCTTGGGCGAAAGGATGCACATGGAGCAGTCGTTGGTTGGGAAGGTTTTGTCAAGCTGGGCCATGACCCCGCCGATGGTTGGTTTTGAATCCACAAGATAGGCCTTTATGCCGCCGTCAGCCAGATCGAGCGCGGCCTGGATTCCGGCGATCCCGCCGCCGATAACTAACGCAGAGCCTTTACCCATAAGCAACCTTCGGATAATCAACCACAGATTTCACCGATTGACGCAGATTATATAATTTCGACGAATTTATACGTAGGTCTGAATCTGTGAAAATCTGTGTAATCCGTGGTTTATTCGACATTTCGAATGATTCCCT
>JAYELY010000062.1:0-4554 GCA_034717795.1 Caldifarciminota bacterium | reverse complement strand
CATCGATAGGGGAGGGAAACCCAAGACGCATGAACGAACTTCTCGAGGTGCTCTACCATGAAGGATGGCTACGTAGAAAGAAACGATGGGTCTACGAATCCCCGGTTGAAGAAAAGAACCTGGCTGAAAAGCTGGAGAAGTGGCTGGGTGCAAGGATAGAGGTGCTCCCTCTGGAATCAAAACTGGTTCTTTCAACGCTGGCAACGGCTGAGGGACCGTTGCCCTATCCGCTGCTGCGGAGCGCCCTGGGCAAATCCGATACACTGTTGATTCTCTTGAACCTGACTAACGTGGGGCTTGTGCATTCCTTCCCCTACCGGAATGTCCCTCACTATGAACTTAAGAACGATCTTGTGGGGCAATACGCATCAGCCGCACTCGCAGCTAAAGACAAAAAAAACCTGAGTAAGAAACTGGCTGAGGCGTTGGAGGATATGTGCAACCAGATTTGGAATGAGGATCCATCGGCTTGGGATAACTCCTATCTTGTTCACCTTGCTTCGCTTTATTCCAAAGCCGGCATAGAAGCGAAAGCCCGCCGCTATCTGGTTCCTGCTGCCAAGCGTTTGGCCGCCGCCTACGACTTCGACCAGGCGCGCGGGTTCCTTAAGGACGCACTGAGGGGTAAACCTGCCAGGAATGAGCGGATGGAAACCCTGCTGGAACTGGGGCGTATAGCAGACATCGAACATAACGCTCAGGAGGCGGAGGGGTTCTACACCCAGGCCTTGTCTCTGGTCGAAGAAGACCTTGAGAGCGAAGCGGATATCCTGCTCCGCATAGGATTAGCATATCAGAGGGTGAAGGATCTCGACCGGGCCCAGGATTTCTTCAACCGCAGTGAAGAACTTCTCAAAGACTCTTCCAGCGCGCTTAAATACCAGCTGCTCTCGGCACGCGGATGGAACGCCCTTGAGCAGGGAAAACTGGACCAAGCCCTGACCTTGTTCCAGCAAAGCATGAAGATTGCCCCTTCATCCTACGAGCAACGCAGCGCTCAGTACGATCTGGCGTGGACGCTTTTTTTGAAGAGAAATCCTTCAGAGGCCCTTGAACACGCACGGAAAGCCCTAGAACTAAGTGAAGCTGAAGACGACAAAGGGAGCATTTGCCGAACGTCCCTTCTTGTGGCCGATATACTAAATAACCTTGGAAAACTTCAGGAGGCGGAAGACCACGTAGAACGGGCCCTTGGCCTGACCAGGAAGATGGGGTATCCCATCATGACCTCGCGCGTTCTGCACCACAAGGCTCAGTTGCTCTCTAAAGCAGGACGCTACCGCGAAGCGAGGAGCGTAGCGCACCAGGCAATAGAGGTGCTGGGCAAGCTCAAGGACAGATACCAGATCGCGCTGCTCGCCCTGTTCGAGGCCCAGCGATCAATGGATATCGGCGACTGGGAAAGAGCCGAACAAGGGCATCTTGAACTCTGGCAAGCCGCGCAGAAAACCTCTTCTTTAAGCTCCCTTGCCCCTTACGTTCTCCAGAGTTGGGCCGAGCTCTATAGACTGAAAGGCGGGTTTCTCCCCGCAAAACGTATGCTTGTGAAGGCAAAAACACTCGCCTCCTCGCGCGGCGACGAATCCGTACTTCCATGGATAGGAATCACGCATTGTCGGATAAGCCTGGCCGAAGGGGATTACCCTGGGGCCAAAAAACTGCTCAAGGGGTGTAAATCCCTCTTGGATAAAAAAGGCGATGTATACGCCGGATTCCACGTCGGCTTGCTTGAAACAGAGATAAGCCTTCTGGAAGGAAAGGATGCAGTAAAGTCTGCCTCCGAGCTGATCAAGGGGGTAGACAAACACGGCTTCGAGAATTTGCGCGGGAAGACGCTTCGTCTCCTTGGGAAAACGTTAATAGCCTCTGACAGGTTCCGACAGGGACTGATCAAGCTTCACGAGAGCGCGGAAGTGTTAAAGTCCCAGGAGGCGCTCTATGAACAAGGTCTTAGCCTCTGTACAATCGCGGAGGCGATGTTTGAAAAAACAGGCTACACAGAGGAATCTATCTCGATATTACAGGAGGCGCAGATAATCTTCGAGCGCATCGGAGCGGCAAGTAATCTTCAGAGAATCAAAAGCTTCCGCGCCGAGCATTTCTCAGACTGGCGGAAGCAGGCCGGGCTCCCGACCGAATATCTTAAAAGCCTCAAGCGCGTAAGTGAACTGATAAACTACCGGCTTGGGGAGGAAAACTTCATGCTTGATCTTCTCGCTATAGTTCTGGAACTAACCGTAGCAGAACGGGGGATGGTCTTTATGATGGATGAAGACGAGCTCTACTCAGTGGCTTCAAAACGAATGGATACAACAACTACGCACGATGCCCGACGCATCTCCCATACCGTTATCAGACGCATTCAGCATGGCCTGAAGTCCATCTACACACCTGACGCCACCAAGGACGGACGCTTCAACCGTTCCCAGAGCATCATGTTGAATGATATCCGCTCCCTCATGTGTATCCCACTCAGAACGAGCGAGAAGTTGATAGGAACTATCTATCTGGACAGCCGCGAAATAGGTCTCTTTGATGCCGAAAAAACCCTCTACTTCGACGCACTTGGCAACCTTCTGGCGGCGACCATCGATAAATCGGCTGAGTTTGCAAGGCTGAGAGAGGAGTTGGTGCTCGCACGCAAAAGAAAACCCTGGGAAGAGACAGGGATCGTTATAGGCACCTCCCCTGCCATAAGCAAACTCTGCAGCCAGCTTGAGCGGATAGCTCAATCCGATACCAACATCCTTCTTGAGGGAGAAACAGGTACAGGCAAGGGGGTGTTCGCCAACATGATCCATGAACAAAGCCCGCGGCGCAAACGGGAGTTCTGCTCCATAAACTGCGGAATCCTGCCTGAAGGGGTCTTTGAATCCGAACTCTTCGGCCACCGCAAAGGGGCCTACACCGGCGCGACCGAGGACCGTCTGGGGCTTCTGGAGGCGGCAGACGGCTCAACCGTCTTCTTTGACGAAATCACCAACACATCCCTGGCCATGCAAGCCAAGCTCTTAGAGGTAATCGAAGAACGGATAATCCGCCGCCTGGGAGAATCGAAAAAAAGATTTGTCAATCTCAGGTTCATCATCGCAACCAACCGCGACCTCAAAGATGAGGTTCGTGAAGGACGCTTCCGCGACGACCTCTACTTCCGTATAAACACGGTTACCCTCTCCCTCCCGCCTCTGCGCGAACGAAGAGAAGACATCCCGGAGTTTATCAACTTCTTCCTTAAAAAGTTCTCAACCGAATTCAACAAGAATATAACAGGGATAGCGGATGATGTAATGCAAGCCCTCCTTACCTACCCCTGGCCAGGCAACATCCGGGAGCTTGCAAACGTAATTGAACGGGCAATCCTGCTGGACCCAGGCAGGCTTATTACACGCGACCTCCTGGATCAGCGATTCTTCCCACTGGTTCCACATACCACCCAAACACTGCGCGAGGCCAGACAAATCGAGGAGAAGGAGCTTATAAGACGAACCCTGCTTGAAACCAGGGGCAACGTAACGCGAACCGCACGACGCCTTGGCATCTCACGCCAGCACCTCTCACGACTCCTCAAATGCTACGGGATCCCACGTAAACCAAACTAGGACTGTCGCAATAGTGTGACAGTCCCGGCCTAACCTTAAGTGGCTTGTTAGTTGGTTGTTAGCACAACAAGGATATACGCGTGTCACATATATATGACACTTTTGCGCCCCGACACCCTCCCCCTGCCAACCCAATATCTGCAACCCTTTTAAATTCAATAGCTTGTAGAATTGGCCCGGACCTTGCTTGTCTACTTTAACGCAATTGAGCAACCTGCAAAACAGAAGGAGGATAATATGCAGAGAACGTGGATGAAACTTCTCGGGGCGGCACTCTTGATCCTGGCCGTTATGGGAATGATAGCCCCATTGGTCGCGGCTAAAACCTATACGCAATTGGATTCACCAACCGGCGAATCTGGTTATGTGGCGGACCCTGATGATACCTTCGATACAGGAGGACCTTTTCCTGATCCTCCGTATCCTGATCCCATGCCGCCACCCCCGCCGCAGGTTTAGGTAAGTCGCTCGAGTAAAAGCACCTGAAATGTTCAAGAGAGGAAAAGATGGCGAGGAGTACTAAACAATACTGGGAGGAAAGAGAGCTCATTTCGAGCCAAGAGAACCTGTTCAGCAACATGACCATTGAGTTTGGATCAAACATGCTGGTGCTAAACCATCCGGACGTCAAAGGTCTTCACATAAAACGTGATCCAAAAACCGATGGCGTGATCGTAGAACTCTTTGTCTACCGTGTGAGCAACTCCTTAAGATTCTTAATCCAGGAAGAGTACGGCGGTCATACCATTCGATTCTTTGAGGCCTCGGTGAGGCCCCGCAGCCCGGCTTCTCTTTCCTGAAAACTCCAGAATTGAAACATCTATGAGGCGCGGCCCAAAACCGTGCCTCTTTTTATTTCACCCCACAAAAAATACACTAACGTAATATTACTATGAGTTAATCAGTGCTAAAAAAACACCCGACAAGCAAAGTTTTTTTATCGAGACATACGAGA
>JAYELY010000061.1:0-4600 GCA_034717795.1 Caldifarciminota bacterium | reverse complement strand
GGGGCAACTTAGGAGTGTAATTTTAGAAGATATGTAGAGAATTTAACGCAGGATAAAGGCTCAACTTCCGGTTGAGTCTTGTCCTACAGTTTTATCTGGCGGGTTGTATTCGCCTTTCTCAAGCTTGGCCTTGACCAGCGCCAGACCCTCCTGTTTGGTGGTGATCTTGCGCTCCCACTGCAGCTCCTCCAACTCCCCAAGTATCACCTTGAATACAGGGCCTGGTTTAAGTCCGAGAGCGATGAGATCGTGCCCGTTGACCAATGGCACAAACGCGGCGCGCTTTGCGTCCTGGATGGCGAGTTCCAGTATCTTGACGATGGTGTACTCCAGATGTCTGGTCCGTCCAGCGGTGGCGAAGCCGTCTGCAAGATCGAGCAGCATGACCTCCGAGGCCACGTCCGCGCAAATTCTTGCAAATCTCCGCATCGCACGCTCGGTAAGTTCGGGTGCGGTGGCGATCAGATGAAGGTGCATGTGCCTTGCTACTATTTGCTCCACCACTTCAGCGTCCTGGTTTGAGAACCGAAGTTCCTTGGATAGCGCGCGGCGCATCTTTTTGGCCCCCTTGGTGTCGTGTCCGTAGAAGTGCAGGATGCCGTCCTCCGCTCTCATGCGCGTTTCCGGCTTTGAAACGTCGTGGAACAACGCTGTAAGCTTAAGAAGCGCCGCACGGTGAGGGTTACAGACAATCTCCTCTATCTTCTCGCGGATGTGGGGAGCCCAGCGATCAGGCTTCTGGTAGAGTATTCGTTCCAGACTCGCAAGAACCATCAGCGAATGCGAACGCACCCCGTAGTCCGCCCAGAAGTTTGCAAAGGGGAAGATCTGCTGCATAATTCCGGCAACGATCATACGGTTGATCAGTGGATAGACACGCGGTAAACTCAGGATCAGCATCAGTTCGTAGGCGATGCGTTCGCGAGCCACGTTCCCAAGGGAGATGAACTCCGCTTCCCGCTCAAGCAACGGGTCTATGCTGAATCCAAACTGAGCGGCGAATCGGTAGGCGCGAAGGATTCGCAGGGGATCGGACTGGATAGAATCAGGTCTTACCTTGCGAATCATGCCCTTATCCAGATCTGCTGCACCTTCAAATGGATCTACAAGTGAGGTGCTTCTTTTCCCCTCCACCACCTTGTGGAGATCGATCGCCATGGCGTTGATGGTGAAATCACGCCTCGCAAGGTCTTCCTTGATTGAATCCTTGAAGCCCTTGAAGTCAAGCACAAGTTCCTTGCGGATCACCACCCTTGCCTCGTCCTCTGCCTCTGATAGCGGCACGAACGCGCCCTTGAGGTTTCTGGCAACCCTGGAGGCGAACCTGACACCCGAACCCTTCACCGCAAAGTCAAGATCCAGGATCTTTCGCTCAAGGAACAGATCACGCACCGCACCCCCAACAAGGTAAAGTTCTTTGTCTCCAATCAATCCTGCTATCTGTTTGAGGATGTCGTTGTAGGGTTTCAGCCCTGAAAGCTTCACAATATCTCCTTAAGCACTTTGCCGGTGTAGGATTTTGCGACCTTTGCTATCTTCTCAGGCGGACCCTGGGCTACGATCTGGCCTCCGTCATCCCCGCCTTCTGGTCCCAGGTCTATGATCCAATCCGCACACTTGATCACATCAGGATTGTGTTCAATCACTATCACAGTGTTGCGTTTTTCAACCAGCCGCTGCAGGACCGCAAGAAGCATCTTTACGTCCTCAAAATGGAGCCCGGTTGTGGGTTCGTCGAGCATATATATTGTATGTCCTTTCGGGATCTTTGCCAGCTCCTTTGCCAGCTTGACCCTCTGCGCCTCGCCTCCTGAAAGCGACGGAGCCGATTGTCCCAGCTTAACGTAACCTAATCCTACGTCCTTGAGAAGCCTTAACTTGCGAGCCACAGGCGGAATATCCTTGAAGAACTCGAGCGCCTCATCAACGGCCATATCGAGCACCTCGGCGATGTTTTTATCCTTGAAGTGGACCTCGAGTGTCTCTCGGTTGTAGCGCTTTCCTCCGCAGACCTCGCAGCGAACGTAGACGTCGGGCAGAAAGTGCATCTCTATTCTCAAGGTTCCGTCGCCTGAGCAGCGTTCGCAGCGCCCGCCCCGGACGTTGAAGCTGAACCGTCCCGGCCTGTAGCCCCGGATGCGGGCCTCCTTGGTCTTGGCAAAGAGCTCCCTTATTGGACCGAACGCCTGGGTGTAGGTGGCTGGATTGGAACGCGGTGTGCGGCCTATGGGCGACTGGTCGATGTTTATGACCTTATCTATATACTCAAGGCCCTGGATTCCGTCGTGATCGCCGGGTTTGGAGCGGGATCGGTAGAAGCGGCGGGCCAGCGCCTTGTAGAGGATATCGGCGACCAGCGAGGACTTGCCAGAGCCGGATACGCCGGTGACGCAGATAAAAAGGCCTAAGGGGAATTCTACGTCTATATCCTTGAGGTTGTTGTGGCGCGCGCCTTTTACCACCAGTTTATCCAGATTCTGGGAGCGTCTGTGGGATGGAATTTCTATCTTGCACTTTCCGGCAAGGTAGCGGCCGGTAAGTGAACGCCTGGCTTGCTTGATCTCGGAAGGTGTGCCCTGCGCTACGATCTTCCCGCCCGCTGCACCCGCACCAGGACCAAGGTCTATCACGTGATCTGCAGACTCGATCGTATCCCGGTCGTGTTCGACAACCACCACCGTGTTTCCCAGATCACGCAGTTTAACGAGCGTCGAGAGAAGTCGTCTGTTGTCCCTAGGGTGCAGACCGATGGTCGGCTCATCGAGTATGTAGATGACGCCCACAAGCCTTGAGCCGATCTGGGTGGCAAGCCGAACGCGCTGCTCCTCGCCGCCTGCAAGGGTGTCCGCGGTTCGATCCAGAGTCAGGTAATCTACGCCTACCTCCTTAAGAAACCCCAGTCTGTTCGAGATCTCCTTGATTACCTCCTTGACGATGGTGCGTTCGTATCTGGTGAGCTTGAGGTTTGCAAAGAAATCGGCCGCCGCGCGTATCGAGAACCGGCTTATGTCGCGGATGTTAACCTCACCGAGTCTTACCGAGAGCGCTTCCGGTTTCAGTCTGTCACCGTTACAGGTCGGGCATGGCAGGATGGACATAAAACCCTCGATATACCGTCTGCGGTAATCCGATTCGGTCTCCCTGTGCAGCCGCATCAGGTTGTTGGCGACCCCCTCGAAGCGTTCGTAGCCCTCATAGCGATGGCCTGAACGGCCCACGTATTTCACATCTACCGAATCAGGTGAACCGTAAAAGATGACATTACGAGCTTCCTCTGAGAGTTCGGCCCAGGGTGCGGCAAGATCAAATCCGTATCGCTTGGCAACCGCTTTCAGGGTTGCAAGAAGCCATCCCTGCGGCTCGCCCCAGGGCGCGAGCGTGCCTTCGAGTATGGAGAGTCGGGGATTGGCGATGAGGCGGTCCGGATCTATCTCCATCTTGGTGCCCAGGCCGTGGCATACACTGCAGGCCCCGTAAGGCGAGTTGAAGGAAAACAACCTGGGTGTGATCTCCTGGTATGAAAACCCGCACCGGGTGCAGGCAAGCGACTGGCTGAAGGTTCGCTCATCCTTGTTGTCCACGAGAACACTGCAAAGCCCCTCGCCCTCGGACAGGGCAAGCTCCACCGAGTCGGCCAGCCGTTTGCGGATGTTGGGCTTCAGTACTATCCTGTCTATCACCACCTCTACGGTGTGCTGTTTGTACTTCTCAAGCGTGGGCGGACTATCCAGTTCAACAATCTCTCCGTCCACCCTTGCCCGCACAAATCCTTTGCGCGCGAGCTTGCCCCAAAGGTCCCTATACTCACCTTTTCTTCCCCGAACCTTGGGGGCAAGGATCACAAGCTTTGTTCCCTCCGGGTACTCCAGGATGGCGTCTATGATCTGATCGGTGCTCATCTTGGATATGGGTATCGAGCAGTTGGGACAGTAGGGCTTGCCTACCCGGGCAAATAGAACTCGCAGGTAATCGTATATCTCGGTCACGGTTGCCACGGTCGAGCGTGGATTGCGCGCCGAGGTGCGCTGCTCTATGGCTATGGCAGGGGAGAGGCCCTCGATGAAGTCAACGTCCGGCTTCTCCATGGCACCCATGAACTGGCGCGCGTATGCCGATAAAGACTCCATGTACCGGCGCTGACCCTCGGCATAGAGGGTGTCGAAGGCAAGAGATGACTTGCCAGAACCCGAAAGCCCGGTTATCACTACAAGCTTGTTGCGCGGAACCCTAACGTCTATGTTCTTTAGGTTATGCTCACGCGCACCCTTGATGAATATATCCTGTTCCATAGCGTAACCGTAATTTTAACGCTAAAATCACCCCCAGTCAAGACCGATAAGTGGGTGTTTTAAGGGATAGGTGGGCATCACTGGATTCTACTCGTCCGAGGGCGACTCAACAGAGCAAATTGTTGAATGTCCAACCTCATCTTGGCTTCAGGTTCTTTCCAGATGATCGTTCCTCCACTCGTGAGCGAAGCGTTGTGGCTGCGTTAGATTTACTTCGCTGCGATTTGCGGCAGGGGTACGGCATGCCGCGCCCCTGTTTTTTTCATACTTGATGCAATATGATCATCTCTTTATTCTATCTCGTAGAAAAA
>JAYELY010000060.1:0-4601 GCA_034717795.1 Caldifarciminota bacterium | reverse complement strand
CCTGGCCGATAGAATAACCGTCCAGAGCCTCTATTGCACCAGAATTGCACCACTTTTGCACCAATTCCTTGATTTTAGGTGGGTTATATTAGGAAAGGCTAAAACAAAAGTAAACCTGTGCACCCAAGAGTAAAGACGTACCTACCCCTTAAGTCTAGAAAACACGGCGCTTATCGGTTTGTAAAGTCCGCGCTATTTTTACAGAAAAAGGCTTAAATAGTTTCGCACCGGTTTATGATTCCCTGTGGTTAGGCAAATCCGGCGAGGTGGACGCCGTAGGCGAGAAACTGGGAGCAGATAAGGTTGCCCTCCACGATCGTATCGAATAAGACATCCGAGTAAACCCTCTCCCCTCTGGTCAGCCACAGCATCACGAACGCATAGGCCAGGTTAAAGATAAGGAGCAGGGCAAGCACCGAGCACCATCCAAGGATAAAGGAGACAACGAGTCCACAAGCGGCCAAGAAAAGCACAACCGCTCCCAGTCTGCGGGTAAGGCTCTCGCCGATGAGGACAGGTATGGTCTCCCGACCCACCATCCTATCGCCCTGCACGTCGCGGATGCTGTAGACGAGCGAACGTGTGAAGGCCAGGCTGAATACGAAGAGAGCCGCGATGCCTGTGGCTGGGCTGAAAGTTGAGCCGCTTGCGGGAACGACCAGCAAAGCAATAACCACTGTCCAGGCAAGCCCGAGGAAGAGGTCCTTGGAGCCCGGGATATCCATGAGCCTGCGTGCGCCGAACCTTCGCTTGCCGAAGAGCTGCACCCTGTAAACAAGACCCAAAAGCGACATCGCAAAGATCAAGACGAAGGTAAAAGGACTCAGCAGGTAGGAAACAACAAGGGTAGAACCTATCCCCAGGAGTCCCAGCGTAATCAGCAATCTGCGGAAACGGGCATAGAACCACACACGGGCGGGATAGTTGATCCGGGTTGAAAAGACATCGGTAAAGTGATTGAGAAGGTGCATCCCGAAGATGTATGCGGCGACGATCCATTGATAGTAAAGCTCGGGTTCGATCCCCTGCAGGCGGGATGAGGTGTAGAGCAGTTGTGCCGCGGCGAACGCCACGAGCAGGTTGCTTCGAACGATGAACCGCCACACCTCCGTGAGGAAGGAGATGAAGGATCTCCTCTCACCTCCTGTGCGTTCAAGCGCATTGAGCACGCGGCGAATCATCCACGAAGGGGTGGACGTCCCGGCCGTCACCCCTACGGTCTGGAAGCGCCTGAGTTCATTGGAAGGAAGATTCGCCTCGGTCTCAACGTGGAACGCGGGAACTCCTTCCTCGGCAGTAACCTCTGCCAGACGACGGGTGTTGGCGCTCCCCAGACCTCCAACCACCACCACCGCATCCACCTCTTTCGCAAGCTCCCTCGTCTCGAACTGACGCTCATCGGTCGCCCCGCAGATGGTCTCATGTATCTCGACATCAGGTCTGATGCGATAGACCTCTCTCTTCATCTCCTCCCAGATAGCCAGGTTCTGCGTGGTCTGCGCCAGGAGGGTGATTGTTTCCTTTTTCGGGATTCGCTTTAAGACCCTGTGAAGAGAGGCCACATCCTTCACCACACTCACCCTCTTACCGACGTGCGCTGCTATAGCCTTAACCTCGGAGTGGTCCCGGTCTCCGAAGATAACGACGTGCCTGCCTTTATTGCCGGCGCGTTCGGCAAGCTGCTGAACCCTCGCAACCTTGGGACAGGTCGCATCAATTATGGCAAGATCACGTTCGCGGAGCTTCTTCTTTATCTCCGGACTTACCCCGTGAGAACGGATGATCACCGAGGCGCCGTCAGGGATCTCTGCAACGCTTTTCGCCACCCGCACCCCCCTGAGCTTGAGGATTTCAAGTACCTGAGGGTTGTGGATCAGCTCGCCCAGTGTGTAAAGATTATCGGTACGCAGCGCCTCGTCGAACGCCCTGTTAACCGCTCTTCGGACCCCGTAGCAGAACCCGGAGGTCCGCGCAAGTTTTATCTTCACGTTCTGGGATAAGGTTTGGCAGAGTTGCGCTCCGCCGCGATCTGATCGAGATCGGCGTCGGTTACCGGGGTGGGGTATTTGCCCGAAAAACAGGCGGTGCAGAAGTTCATCTTCCTGCCGCCTGCAACCGCGGCTACCATGTCATCGTAGACCTGATAGATCAACCGATCGGCGCCTATCAAACGCTCGATCTCTTCCTCGGGGTGATCCTTGGCAATAAACTCGTCACGGGTAGCCATGTCGATCCCGTAAATGCAGGGCGAACGCAGAGTTGAGCCGTATACCGCGTAGTAAACCTTCGAAGGACCGGCCTGACGAACCAGCTTGATAAGCTCAAGCGAGGTGTTCCCGCGAACGATGGTATCGTCAACCAGAAGAACCTTCTTTCCCTCCAGCTCACTGCGCACAGGATTGAACTTCTGGCGAACCGAGGAGCGGCGCTTTCGCTGGGTTGGCATTATGAACGTCCGCTGGATGTAGCGGTTACGGATCAGTCCTTCCGAAAGACGCCAGCCGGTTGCCTCGGTCAAGGCCAGGGCCGCCGGACGTCCGGTGTCAGGAACAGGCACCACCATATCCGGTTCGATCCCAGCCTCGCGGCATCTTTTTGCCAGTGTCTCTCCCAGACGCCTGCGGGCCTCAAGCACGCCTATACCGTCGATAACCGAGTCGGGTCTTGCAAAGTATACCCACTCAAAGATGCAGGGATGATAATCCGGTTCGGCAATCTGACGCCGGGTGATACGACCATCGGTAGAGACATGAACAGCCTCACCCGCAGATACGTCACCCAGGTTCTCAAAACCGAGGAAATCAAAGGTAACCGTCTCCGAAGCGAACGCGGTCACAGTCTCCTTGCGGCCCATGACCAAAGGACGAATACCCAAAGGGTCACGAAAGGCCAATAGGCTGCCGTCGCCGAGCATGGCCACAACCGAGTACGCACCCTGCACCCTTCGGAATACACCACCCACCGCATCAAAGAGATCGTCCAGGGAGAAGACGGACGAACCCTTATGCACCAGTTCGTCGGCGAAGACGTTCAGGATCGCCTCGACGTCCGAGGAGGAGTTGAGCTGGCGTCGGTGCACCCTCTGCAGCTCCTCCTTGAGGGCAAAGAAATTGACAACGTTCCCGTTGTGTACCATCGCCACCCCGTAAGGGTAGTTCACGTAGAAGGGCTGGGAGTCCTCGGGTGATCCCCGGCCTATT
The DNA here is from genome assembly GCA_034717795.1 of Caldifarciminota bacterium. Classification (GTDB taxonomy): domain Bacteria; phylum Hydrothermota; class Tepidihabitantia; order B3-TA06; family B3-TA06; genus B3-TA06. The sequence goes on along the minus strand of JAYELY010000060.1, from coordinate 1,401 downwards.
GTAGGATAACGCGCCTGGCCGATGCCTACCGGACCGCGCAGACGAGAAAGGTTCTTGCGATTAAAGACCTGCTGAACCAAACCGATCCCCTTCTTCAGGTGCAGGATGCCGTCAAATGTAGCGATGCCCGCCGCATCCTGGCCCCGATGCTGCAGGGTAAGCATGGCCTCGTACAGATCGTAGCCTACGTCACGACCCTGACCGATTATGCCCACTATGCCGCACATCAATCTTCCTCTCGGCCTGCCGAATCACTTTCCGGGGATTCGGTTCGTTGCAAGTGCCCGGTTGAGTCCGTCTGTACCGTATCCTTTCTGACGGTATCTCGCGGATCAATCATCTCGAGCCGCTCCTTGGCAATCTGGCGAAGGAACTCGGGGTCCGAAGCAAGCCGCTCGAGCTTCTGGTGAGTGAGCTCGATCTCTGCCTGAAGCTGAACCATGCGTTTTTCAAGCTCTGCTTCACGATGCTTCATCTTTATCAGCTTCACAAGACCGTTCGGTCCTGCCAAAAACAGAATCGCAACCACCGCCACCACGGCAAGAACGATTAACCAGCGTCCGCGCTTTTTCATGTGAAGAGTCTTGACCCAAAGAAGCCAGCACCCGTCTCCTCTTCGATCCTTAAAAGTTCGTTGTACTTGGCAACTCGCTCGGAGCGGGTGGGAGCGCCGCTCTTGATCTGGCTTACGTTGGCGGCCACCGCAAGATGTGCAATGGTGACGTCCTCGGTTTCGCCAGAACGATGCGAAAGAACCGTGTGGTATCCTGCATCCTGGGCAAGACGTATGGCATCCAGGGTCTCGGAGAGCGTACCTATCTGGTTGGGTTTGACCAGCAGCGCGTTAGCCACCCCCTGCTCGATGCCGCGGGAAAGTATCTCAGGGTTGGTAACGAAGATATCGTCGCCTACGAGCTGCACGCGATCGCCCAGGCTTGCCGTCAGAAGCTTCCAGCCTTCCCAGTCGTCTTCGGCCAGGCCGTCCTCTATAGAAACAATGTGGTAGCGCTTGAGGAGTCCTTCATAGAACTCGATCATATCAGCTGCGTTGAGCTCGCGCCCGTCCAGGGTGTAGCGTCCGTCTTTGTAAAACTGACTGGCAGCCACATCGAGCGCCAGGAATATCTCCTCACCCGGCCTGTAGCCTGCCTGCTCCACCGCTTTAGCCACCAGGCCTATTGCTTCCTCGGTATCCTTTAAGTTGGGGGCAAAGCCACCCTCGTCACCGATTCCTGCATCCACACCAGCTTCTGCAAGCTTCTTTTTGAGTGTATGGTAGATCTCGGCACCTGCACGAATCGCGTCGGCAAAGCTCGTAAATCCTGCAGGAACCAGCATAAACTCCTGAAACTGGAGGTTGTTTGCAGCATGCGCACCGCCGTTGATCACGTTGAGAAGAGG
>JAYELY010000059.1:0-22591 GCA_034717795.1 Caldifarciminota bacterium | reverse complement strand
ACAAGCCGTCCCAGACGGAAGATAACCCCGCGCTCGTACTCCTTAAGTATCCTGATCGCCGAAGACAGAAGAATGATTACGACAACGCCTAAGGCTATGTACAAATAAAGCATTGTGCCTCCTTTGCTAGATTATAGGCACAAGATGGAAACTGTCAATTGGATTTAATTCAGAAGCACCTTTTCGGAGCCGAACGCCCTTGCCGCGAAACGAAGGGTCAGCATGAGGAAGACCAAGTTGGAGGCAAAAGTGTATAGAACCGCAGAACCGGGCAGGGTGTCCATCAGAAGCCCGCGCAGAAGCAGCATAACGTTCACGAACGGGATGAAGAACATCCAATTCGGAGGCAGGGCAGGGATGATCTGCAGGAAGATTACGGGTATAACCACGATGATGTTTAAGGGGGCAAGATAGGTCTGTGCCTGACGGTTGGAGTGGGCGCGAACCGCAACCGTCATCTGAAGGGCGGCGATAAACGCGGCCATGAGCAGAACTACCAAGAGTATTATGAGGATCTTTCCCGGGGAGATTAAGCCGGAGAGGTCCACGCTCCCGCCGGACGATACCAGCACCGGAACCACAAAGCTGACGGCAAGCGACATCCCAAGTGCGGTAAGTATGGGAGAGATGAAGGCAAAGGTCACCCCGGCAAGGTACTTGCCCATCATGATTGCCCGGCGGGGGATGGAAACTGTCAAACGAATCTCATACGAATAGCCTTGACAAGTTCAAGCAAACCTCTATAATCCAGATGTAGAGGAAAACACAGGTGTAAAAACGAACCGTATCACAGAGAGGAGGATGAATCATGAGAAAAGCCGTAATCATAACCCTGGCCATCGCAATGATGGTAACAACCGTGATAGCCGCTCCCGCGGTTACAGCCGGAAACGGACTGCTCAGAATCCAGAACGCCGCCACGATGCATAAGGGCGCTTTAGGATTTAATATACACTGGGCAGGCTATCCGGTAGGCGCCTATCACTACAACGACGGCGAGATAACCACCTGGGACGGCATAGCAAGGTTAGGCGCAGGCTGGACACCCCTTGGGTTTCTTCAGCTGGGAGTGGTACCCGCCCTGGCATACAACAGACCCAACACGGATACCGACCCTGAGATAGGCCTGTGGGACCTGGAGATCAACGCAAAGGCAAGCTATACAAAGATACCGGTTCTCAAGCTCGGCGTGCAGGTGAAAACGCTTCTTCCCGTGGGTTCCGACGCGTTCTTCCCCGAAGGCTACAACAACGGCCTTGATCTCGGGGCTCTGGCTCTTGTTACCTCCGACTTCGGCGACGTCGTGCCCCTTCCCTTAATGGTCCATCTCAACGCCGGATATCTCATGACAGGCGACGATATTGATGGCGCTGACGTTACCGACTACATACCAATCGGCGCAGGACTCGAGGTGGATGCAAAGTATGTGGTTCTCTTCACCGAACTCTACTCCAATTATCCTCTGGACAGCGATCAGGATGCTGATTTCTGGCTTACCCCAGGTATCAGGCTATCGCTTCCCTTCGGGATGAACTTCGATTTGGGAATGGACTTTCTTATCCTCAAACAGGAGGACGACCCCCGCGAGGACTGGTATCACACTGTCACCGCCGGCGTATCCTGGGCAACGCCTGAGAAGAAGCACGTTCCTATGGGCGCCGTCGCAGGCAACGTCAAGGATGCCGAGACGGGCGCAGGACTCGTGGCCAGGCTAAGCTACTCTGGCCCCGAGACAGGCGTAATAACTGCAGGCTCGATGGGCTTTAAGATCGATTCCCTCGATCCAGGGATATACACACTTGAGGCCACAGCGGACGGCTACCAGGACGCTAAAAAAACTGTGACAGTGATGGACGACAAGGTCGCCCGGGTAGAGCTCATGCTGAAACCCAGGATGGCGACTCTTTCCGGAGCGGTTCGCGACCGTGAAACCGACGCAGGCCTGCCCGCCACGATTCGATTCACCGACGCTCCCATTCCCGAGGTTAAAACCGACCCCTCAACCGGTCTTTACAAAGTGGAGATCAAGCCCGGGACTTACGGCGTGGAGGTCTCGTCTGAAGACTACCTGTCTCAAACCGCATCGGTTATTGTTGACGCTGCGGGAACGATCAGGGACTTCAACCTGATCAAGAAGGGCATGAAGATTGCCTTCCGGGGCATCAACTTCGAGACCGCCAAGACCGTAATACTTCCCGAATCCTATCCTATACTTGACGAGGCGGCCAAGATCCTCAAGGAGAATCCCACTATCAGGGTCGAGATAGGCGGACACACCGACTCGCGCGGCTCGGCCTCTTACAACCAGAATCTCTCCCAGCAGCGTGCAGAGGCGGTACGGCTCTACCTGATCCAGAACCACTCGATCGAATCCAACCGACTTCTTGCCAAGGGCTACGGCGAAAGCCAGCCGGTGGCTCCCAACGACACCGAGGAGAACATGGCTAAGAATCGCAGGGTAGAGTTCACCATCCTGGGCAAATAGATCTGGGGAATCTAAAGCGCCCTGCCTGGCGGGGCGCTTCTTTATTCAAACCTATCATTTTATCCTTTGTTTTATGCGATGAACCTCACGATCGATCATCCTCTCGCGAAACCTGCCGAACACGAATACACTCAGGAAATGAACAATAAGCCCTACCCCCCAGCCACCAAGCGGAATAACAAACCAAGGGAATCCTTTCCCATGATCTGAGACAAAATACCATGCCAGAAACAGCCCCGCGTTCACAATAAGATATGTCACAAGGTGGGTGAAAAAACCCATTCGCCCCTCTACCCTCTCCTCGGCCCTACGATGAACATCTCGTTCCATTCTTCATTGCTCCTTTGGTAGATGCGTCAAGATACACAAGAAAACCTGTTTGTCAAGAGACGTAGAGGCGACGCATGCGTCGCCTCTACAGGCTGACATGGTTGAAAAGATCGTTGACAAACACAAGAATCTGAATCTCAAATCCCCCTACACGACAAATCTTACGCTCACATCCTGCAAAACTTATAGCTATTGACACCCCCTAACAAAGGGATATAATCCAACTCATGCAGCTACTCCTACTACTTTCCATTGTAACTTTACCGGCAGGTGAGGCAAGGGTAAACGGGCTTGCCGATGCGTGCGTAACCATTGCCGATCAGCCCCTGGCTCTTTACGTTAACCCGGCTTTACTAACCAGCACCAGCGACAGTAAGCTTCTCTTTAACCCTGTCGGCTTCAGGTTCGAACCTCAAGAACGCCGGGGGGAGAATGTTCTACCTCGCGTGTTTGGCTCCTATACCAGCGTAGGATTCGTCGGCTACACCCAGCCTTTTGGAGATTTCGGCGCCGGACTGGCAGGTTTTCGGGACGAGACCCAAGCACGCGGTCTCCTTCTGGGAGCGGCTTACCGATGGAGATTCCTGCAGACCGGAGCCAGCCTGGGGATTCGATATCTGAACTACGACCCTGGCCCTGATGAAAGCCGTCTCAAACCGGCCTTTGCTCTGGGCATATCCATACCGGACATAAAGTTTGAAGACGTCCCGGGCGAGATCTCGGTTGCCGCGGCTGTTCGCAAGGCAGAGTGGTTCGGCACTCAAGTCGGCATGGATTACAACATAGCGTTCTTCCGCTTTCTTACCAACTTCAATCTTCGCGAACCGTTCAATGGGCAAATCAGGCAGGGAACCGTTCACCTCGCCGGCCTCTTTACGCTAAAGGATCTTTTAGGAATACCCCTGGAGGTCGGAGGAGGCTGGGCAAGCGATAATCGTTTCGGGGTGCTGACAGCCGTGGACCTGACCCTTTGCAGAATCAATCTCAGCTACTCGCAGATACCAGCATCCAGCATCCAGCCCAACGGAAGAGTTGCATTTTCGTTTCTATTCAACATAGCCTCCACCAGGGAGGTTGAAGAGCGACTTGCCTCCATAGAGGGCGAAAAGCGGGCGAAGAACAGGATAACCAGCAAGACCTACACAACGCAGGGAATAGATTCCTACAACGACGGCGCCTTTGACGATGCCATTCACGCATTTGACGTTGCCCTTATCTGGGACCCTGCCAACGATGAAGCGCTAAACTGGCTCCAGCGCGTTAAGGAAGAAAAGAACACCTCCGAGCTGCGCGCCCTTATTGCCGCAGCAAACGCGGCTATGCGAACAGCCGACTATCTCGAAGCGATGAGTAAAGCAGAGGCAGCCTTAAAGATCGATTCCACCTCAACCCAAGCCCGATCACTTGCAGAAGAGGCGCAGCGCAAGTTCTCGGAATCCATACTTGCCCAAACCTCATCGGTGCGCAACGCGGGAGAAATCAACGCCCTATACCAGAAAGGGCTCGAACAGTATGCAGCCGGCGAGTATACGGAAGCCGCCGAAACATGGGAAAAGATAGAAAAGCTCCAACCCCGGTCCAAAACCGTCGAGACCTACAAGAAAAAGACCTCAGAGAAGCTCGGCCAACAGATCGCCGAAGGCATGAAGCGGCTGGAAAGCCTTGAACGCAAGGGCCAGTGGCTGCAAGCCCTCAACCTTGCCAAGCAACTAAAAGCTCTGGCTCCGTCAAATCGCGAGATCGCGGCCAAGATAACCTCCTATCAAGGTAAGATACACTCCTCGGCGTCCGATTATGAAAGCCAGGGGATCGATTACTATAACCGCGGCTACTACGTTCAGGCGCAGAGCTCGTTCTACGCCCTGCTCGCGGTTGACCCTGACAACGCCGCCGCCAAAGACTACCTTACGCGCATCAAGTCCAGGCTTCAAAAAAAGGACGCGGACGAGCTATACATGCAAGGTGTGCAGGCGTATACCAACAACAACTACAAGCAGGCGATCAACTACTGGGAGCAGGTTTTGGCAATAGACCCATCATACGGAAACGCGACCCGCAACATCCAGCGCGCCAAGGAAAAACTCGAACAGCTGAAGTGAAGGAATCAAACATAAAAAACGGGGAAGAGTTCGGCGCGAAAGAAGCTTAGATGGTTGACAATCTTCTCTACTACGGCGATAACCTGGACATTCTCCGGCATTACATCAAAGATGAGACTGTGGATCTAATTTACCTGGACCCGCCCTTCAACAGCAAGGCCACCTATAACGTTCTGTTTGGAGAACAGAACGGGAGTAGATCGGCAGCCCAGATCAAGGCGTTCGAGGACACCTGGCGATGGGATCAAGAAGCTGCTACCGCTTATCAAAAGGTTGTGGAATGCGGAGGCTTAGTCTCACAGACGATGCAAGCGTTTCGGCAATTGCTGGGCGACAACGACATGTTGGCCTACTTAACGATGATGGCCCAACGCCTTGTGGAATTGCGGCGTGTATTGAAGCCCATAGGAAGTATCTACCTGCATTGCGATCCGACGGCGAGTCACTACCTGAAAATTTTGATGGATAGTATCTTTGGGGCAAAAAACTTCAGGAACGAGATCGTGTGGTGCTATACAAGCGGCGGTGTACCAAAAAGGGATTTCGCAAGAAAACACGATATCATTTTTCGATACTCGAAAACCGATAAATTCGAATTCAATCCGCAGTATCGCCCTTACAGCCCTGGCACTCTAGAGCGAGGTCTCACCAAGGTAAAGGGACCCAAATACAAATTAAGAAAAGAGGGAGCCGTAATGCAGGACTGGTGGGTTGATTTGCAGAAGGTTTTGAGTCCTACTGCGAAAGAAACACTTGGCTATCCTACTCAGAAACCCGAAGCCCTACTTGAGCGCATCGTCAAGGCTGGTAGCAACGAAGGCGATACGATTCTAGATCCCTTCTGCGGCTGCGGTACTACGATAGCGGTAGCTCAACGCCTCAAGCGTTGTTGGATAGGCATCGACATCACACACCTGGCCATAACCCTTATCAAACACCGGCTACGGGATGCCTTTGGGGATAAAGCCACCTACAAGGTGATCGGCGAACCGGTCTCTCTACCTGATGCCAAGACCCTGGCCAAGCAGGACCCGTATCAGTTTCAGTGGTGGGCGTTAGGTCTGGTAGGTGCTCGTCCGGTGGAACAGAAGAAAGGAAGCGACAAGGGGATTGACGGCCGTATCTGGTTTCACGACGAAGGCGAACGCGGCAAAACCAAGCAGGTTATCCTCTCGGTAAAGGCGGGGCATACGAACGTAGCTCATATCCGCGACCTGCGAGGCGTAGTGGAGCGTGAGAAGGCCGAAATCGGGGTGCTTATCTCAATGCAAAACCCAACGCAACCTATGCGAAGTGAGGCGGCTGGAGCCGGTTCCTACTACTCGCCCGGATGGAACCAGAAATATCCCAAGCTACAAATCCTGACCGTGGCCGAGCTTCTGGCAAGCAAGGGCATCGAGATGCCGCCGCTCCGACAGGTGAACAAGACGTTCAAGAAAGCCCCAAGGGCCATTACTCAAGAGGGTGAGAACACAAATCTTGATCTGTGAAAGTTCGAAGAAGTACCGAAAAAACAGACAAATCGGAAAAGATGACCAAGAATGTGAGTTGGGGGGGTGAAGGTTAATATCCCCAGAGTTCGTTGAGGATCACCTCACGCCGGCAGGCAGGGCACAAAAGCCGCTGGTGATCGCTGCGGTAAGGCTCTGCATCACCGCGCTCAGGCTTCATTTCAACCGTATCCAGACTGCTCTGACGCGTAAGAACCAAAGTGGGGTTGGCATAGGCGAGCTCTCCCAGGCGTCGGGCGATCCACTCCAGATGCTCACGGGTGGTTATCACCCTGCCGCAGCGCTCGCAGAACAAAAGCTCCTTCTCTATCTCATCACGGTATTGATCCTTGTCAAGAAAGGTCATGTCGTAATCAACGGTGTGGCGAATAGCCTCTGTCGGGCAATATGTAACGCACTGACCGCAGAAGATGCACATATCCTTTAGATAGACCACGTGCCTGATGCCTTTCTCAAGATTATCCTCAAGCTCACGCGCCCTGGCAGGACAAACCTCAACACATGCCCCGCAACCGATGCATTTCTCTTCATCGAAAACGATAACGCCGCGGAACCGAGGCGGAGGCAGGGTTGCCCTTTTGGGAAATTTAGTGGTGTAAGGAGCGGAGAAAAACGATCGCAGCGCCTCACCCAGCTCGCGAATCTTAGGCCACTTCATCTTCCTTCTCCTTGCTCTCCTTGGCTTCGCTTTCTTCGCTTTCGATCTGCGGACCACCGAGTTTATCCTTGCCGTAGGCGTCAATCACGGTCCCCTTCCACATCTTTGCTCCAAAGCGCAACGAGCCTCGGGAAAGGGCGTGCGCCGAAACGGGCGCTGTCAACAGCAAAAAAACTCCGCAGATGAGCGCCTTGATACCCAAAGGGGTAAAGCCTGTAACTATCAGGATACCGATCATGATCCCGAAGGTGCCCAGGGTAACGCTCTTTGTTGCCGACTGCAGGCGGTTGTAAACGTCGGGCAACCGGACAAGACCGATGGCACCAAGAAGGTCAAAAAGCACACCCACAAGGATCACGATGTATCCGATTACATCAACTACAGTTACGTCAGTCATCAAGCGTCCTCCGCTCAAGGTACTTGGCCAGGGCAAGCGTTCCCACGAAACTAATAAGCGCCACCGCGATCGCAATGTCGATGAGGTAGGAGAGGTTGTAGAGGATTCCGGTAATCGCCGTTATCCCGACGAAGAGTATGCCCATGATGTCAACCCCAACCATGCGGTCGGCAATCGTTGGCCCGCGGAAGATGCGGAAAAGGCACAGGAAAGCCGCAACCCCAAGGATAATGAGAATAACAATCCAGAGAACGCTCATTCGAAGATCCTCCTCAAGTACTTCTCGAACTTCGCCACTATTGCCTTTGTGTTGGCCTTGATGTTCTCGCCGTCACCGAAGACGTCGATCCAATGGACGTAAAGAACATCTTCATCCACGTCAACGGTCATGGTTCCAGGGGTAAGGGTGATGGAGTTGGCAAGAAACGCCTTGGCCACGTCTGTCTTGAGCGCGGTTTTCACCTTCACGATTCCGGGCTTTACAGGACAGGCAGGATGAAGAACGCGGAACGCAACGTCAAGATTGGCCACCAGCATGTGCCAGAAGAAAACAGGTATGTAGATGATGCCCCAGAACCAACGGCGAGGGTTGAGGAATGAAAGGGGCCGATGGGTAAACTCTGCACCGAAGAAGAAAGCCACAAGAAGCGCCAACACCGCTCCCACAACATAGACCGGCCAATCGCCTCCTGGCAAGGTCAAGAGCAGCCACAATCCGTAGCTGAGGACAAATAAAACCACTCGCCGCATCCTAACCCCCCGCTCCTATCCTGAACACAATCTCAGCGTACTCGGTCCCTTTGAGCAGAACATCGGCCGCAGGTTGCAAAAGGTGGGGTTTGAGCCAGAAGAAGAACGCGCCGCCTGCCACCAAAAGAACAACAAGAGAAACCATGGCAAAGACCATAACGAACGGGGATTCCTTTATCCCCTTTATACCTTCCTTGCCCCAGAAGACCTTGTTGGTGATCTTCAAGAGATAGCCCAGGGTAACCACAGCAAAGAGTCCGGCCACGACGGCAGGGACGATGAACCCAGCTTTTACCGCGCCCAGGATAATAAACAGCTTGGAGAAGAAGCCCAGGAAAGGAGGCATGCCGGCAACAGAAAGAGCGCCTAGATTATAGGAAAGCGAGGTCCAGGGCATCTGCTTGCCCAGCCCACCGGTAAACTTGGTTATGTCGCGTTCTCCAACACGGTAGACCACAGAACCTGAGGTGAGAAACAGAAGCCCCTTGCCGAGCGAGTGGCTCAGGATATGCGCTAACGCACCTATAAGGGCGAGCTCGTTGCCTATGCCCAACGCAAGCACGATGTAGCCGATCTGACTGATGCTCGAGTAGGCCAGAAGCCGCTTGTAGTCTGTCTGCTTAAGGGCAAGCAGACTCGCAATAATAATCGAGGCGAGTCCGAGGATCAGAAGAGCGTTAAAGACCGCAGGGTAGCTGGCTCGTGAAACGCCGTATACGTTGAAGAAAATCCGTGCCATAGCATAAACACCCAGCACCTTGATAAAAACACCCGAAAGCAACGCGGAGATCGGAGCAGGAGCCGATGGGTGCGCGTCAGGCAACCAGGAGTGAAAAGGAACAAGCGCTGCCTTGATCGAAAAGCCGGACATCAAAAGGATGAGCACAAACCAGAAGCCAGGGGTCTTATCCATGGCGGCAAACGAGCGGGAGATATCCGCAAGATTAAGGGTTGAGGTGGCGGCGTAGATGAATGCGATCGCCAAAAGAATCATCATGCTGGCGATCTCGCCCATCACCATGTACTTGAAGCCGGCCTCTAACTCCTCAGCCTCAGTGCCGAACGCAACCAGGGCATAGGAGGAGATACCCGCGATCTCCATAAACACAAACATGTTGAACAGATCGCCGGTCATCACCACCCCGTTCATACCTACGAGCATCAGGAGATACAGGGTATAGAACTTGCCCGAACCGGTGAAGTGATCCATGTATCGGATAGCAAAAATGTAGGAGAAGAACACCAGGATAGAGACGACCAGGAGCATAAACGCGGAGAGCCTATCAACCGCGAACGCGATCCCCAAAGGAACCGGCCAGTTGCCGAAGAGATAGACCAGTGGCTTGCCGGCTTCAAGGGAGAAGGCGAGATAGATACTCAAAGCCAAAACAGCCGCCAGGCAAAGTCCGGTCACGATCTCTGCCAAACGATCCCAGGCCTTGCAGAGGATAGGGACAAGGAAGGCCCCGCCCAGGGGGATTGCAATCAAAAGAACCGGAAATGTCTCCATAGCCAGCTACCCTTTCAGCCTCTGGATCTCTTCGAGATCAAAGGAACCGATACGGTTGTAGAGCCGTAATATCAACGACAGCATGAAAGCGGTGACGCCAAGACCGATCACTATAGCGGTAAGCACCAGGGCCTGGGGCAAGGGATCGGAGTAAACCTTACCTACCTCAACCGCCTGGAGTATGGGCGGCAAGGCACCCGGACGAAATCCCACAATAGCGAATAGAAAGTTCACCGAGTACTCCATAAGCGAAAACCCCACCGCTACCTTTATCATGTTGCGCTTGGTGATTATGGCATAAAGCCCGACAAGGAACAGAATCAACGAAGCAACCAGAATAATCACCGCATCACTCCTTGAATATGTATTTGGTTGACGCCAGCACGACGAAGATGGAAAGTATAGCCGCCGCAACCTTGATACCTATCGCAATGTTGGAGAAGGGAATGGAACCGGCAGAGACAAGCCTTCCTGGTGTACCGAAGGAAGGAAAGAGATTTATAAAGAAGTACCCGCCGACAAAGAGTCCAAGCAAACCTACGAGAAGGAAAAGAAGCCCGCCGGTGCTTTCGAAGATGGACGAGGAGATCAAGGTGCTTCTCTCCTGGCTGGCGGTTGTCCCGAATGCCAGTCGAGCAAGTATAAGGCCCGCGGCTATAATCGCCCCGCCTGCAAACCCGCCGCCGGGCGAAAGATGCCCGTAGAGCACGATGTAGCAGCCGTAAATGAAGATGAATCCTCCAATGATGCGGGCTACCACCTTTACAATCGGCGTCATCCCTTTCATTTCTTCCTCCCTTCAAGCCTGAGAACCGCAAGGACTCCGATCACCGCGGTAAAGAGAACCGTTGCCTCGCCCAAGGTATCCAACGCCCGGTAGTCGAGCACCACCGAAGTTACGCGGTTCACTGCACCGGTCTCTGCCAGACCCTGCGTTAGATAGTGACTCGCAACCTGACCGAGCTCCCGACTCATAGGAGCAAGGTTTATAAGCAATCTGACACCGAAGTAGACAAAGGCAAGCGCAAATAGTCCGAAGACCACGAAGGTGAAAACATCTCCTCCTTTATAGGGCCGTCCTGTTGTAGAATCCACGTGAGTCGTTTTAAGGATTACCGCTACAAAGAATACCACCGAGAGGACCTCGATCACGATCTGAACTATGGCCAGATCGGGCGCTGCAAGCATTATGAACCCAATGGCTACAGCGAACCCCACCGCGCCCAGCGCTATCACCGAGGCCAGGAGGTCCTTAATCTCGACGGCCACAACCCCGGCCGCTATCATAAAGATCAACAAAACGATAAGCTCAAGCACCGCCGCCTCCTCGAATTAATAACAGAATCAAAATCAAGATCCCCAATAATATCCAGCCCAGGTAAAACGGCAACCCTCCGGTATGCAGGAGACTAAACCCTTTGCCTACAAGATCAAGAAAGTATCTTACAAAACGCGCGAATGCGTTAAGGGAGTCGTCTATCAATCTCTTCAGTGTCATGCCAAGCGCGTTACTCAGACCTTGTATATAATGAAAAACGTCGAACGAACCTCCTTCTGCGAAGCGGTAAAACTCGAAAAAGATCTTGATATTCTTAATCGATGAGTAAAAGTGCGGACCGGAGAAGTGCATCTCCTCCTCGGTCAACTCCTCAGCGCCCAGGAAAACCTTACGCGGACGAGGCTTATAGGTGCCGCCGACAACGTAGATAAGGAAACCAAGAGACAGGATGATGAGCATGATTGCCGCAAACGCAAGCGGAGAAAAGTGTCCTAAAGGAACTATAACCGATGCGGAAAGCGCAGGAGAGATAAGATACCGCAATGGCAGGCTGAAGGCAAAGACTCCGAATGCTATGCAGACCAAAGCCATCACGAGGGGTGGAAACCAGCCGGTGAAGGATACCTCTTTTGTTCCCTCAAGCGATTTCGGACGACGTCCGAGGAAGAGCGAATGGGTAAGCTTGAGGAAGGATGCGAGAGTCAGCACGCTGCCGAACGCACCAGCGATCAGGAAGACAAGGAAGAAAGGCTGTGTCCGCCCCAGCTCAACGAACGACTGGTAGACAAGCCACTTGGACACGAAACCGTTGAGCGGCGGGACACCTGAGATCGCCAGGGCCGCGATAAGGAAGGAGAAGAAGGTTACGGGCATGGTTCGTGCAAGCCCTCCCAGCTTCCCAAGATCGCTCTCCCCGGTCTGGCGCTTCACCGCCCCGGCTCCCAGGAAAAGAGCACTCTTATAGATCGCGTTGTTCATCATGTGGAACAGACCTCCTGCGATCCCTATCACAGTACCCGAGGCTATTCCCAAAATCATGTAACCCACCTGGCTCACCGCGTGGTAGGACAAAAGACGCATGGCGTCCTTTTGAACAAGAGCCATGAACACCGCGGCGAGAACCGTAACCGCCCCTATCGTAAGGAAGATAAGCTGCACCGTAAGGTTGGAACGAATCTCAAAGATGGAGTAGCAAAGCCGGACGAAGAGGTATATTCCCAGAAGTTTATCCAGACTTGCAGGGATGAACGCCATTGTTTCAGCAGGAGCCGATTCCGCCGCTTTGGGAATCCAGGTGTGCATCGGGAACGCGCCTGCCTTGGTCAGGGCGGCTATGCCGATGAGAACAAAAGCGGTAATCGCCAAAGGGTCGCTTAAAGCAAAACGCCCCGTGCCTGGGAAGTAGGCCAGCTGACCTGGGGCTACCGCAAGCTGCTTCGTATAAATAATGAAAACAAGCAATCCCAGCAAAAGGAGGAAGTCGGCAACCCCGTTGAGAAGGAACATCTTGCGTGCGGCCGTCTCCACGTCTCCCCTGCCGTAGAACAGAAGCCCGTATACCGTAAAAAGCAGGATCCCCCAGAAGAAGTAAAGCAGAAGCACTGAACTGGACAACAGCACGCCATTCGCCGCGCCGTAGGTGAGAAGAGCGAAGGTAAAGAATTTCCAGTCATCCCGGGGACCATCCTTGAAGCGAAAGCTGTAGAGGAAGATAAGGAACGCGAACCCTGAAACAAGCAAAAGGATCGTCCCGGAAAGGTGATCCACCTGAAGGAAGTTGGATACCCCCCAAACCTGGGGAAGGATGATCGGTGGAACTTGACCGATTCCATCTACAAAGAACCGCACCACAAAGTAACCGGTCGCCAACGCAGCAGCCACGGCCAGGTAGCGGCGTATGGGACGAATGACGATCGCAAGAAGTGCAGCTAACCAGGGAATAAGAATGATAAGCCCAGCCGGCTGAAGCAGCTTGACCATCTTATCCTCCTCCAGCCAGATAGGCCACCAGCGGCTTGAGGGCTACGCTTCCCCCAACAAGGCTGAGCGAAAGCAAAAGCACGAGCACCGAAAGATAGACAGGCTCTTTAAGACCCTCTTGAGGTTTCTCTCCGGTAAGGAACACCGACGAGAAGAGACGAAGCATATAAAGAAGCGTCAGCACCGAAGCAAGAATGAACCCGAATCCCAAAAGTATTCTATGGGTGGGCTGGTGGACGATATCCACAAGCCCTAAAACCCCGAATATCACGTCAATCTTGGCAAAGAAACCCAGAAACGGCGGCAGTCCGATGATGGAGAGGGTCGCTATCATAACGCCCACAAAGAGAAGGGGAAATCTGGCAACAAGACGACCCACCTCTTTGATGTTTCGTTTACCGGTTTCCTTTACCACCACCCCGTAGCCGAGGAACAGGGCTCCCTTTGCCAGGCAATGGGCGACAAGGTAGAGCACCCCTCCAACAGAACCGGCAATCTGGGTAACCACAACTAACCCGCCGAAGATAAAAGCCACCTGGCTGATCGTGGAGTACGCCAGGATTCGCTTGCAGTCCTTTTCGATCAAAGCAACCCCACCCGCAACCAGACTGGAAACGATCACTATCACAAGGACAGCGATGCAGAAACCAGTGGTAACGCTAAAGGTCTGTACGAACATTTTGAGATAGACAATAAGGCCGATTTTTACAATAACCCCGGAGAGCAGTGCGCTCATGGGTGAAGGTGCGGCAGGGTGAGCATCGGGCAACCAGATATAGAGTGGGATGACCGCAGACTTGGCGAATATACCGGCAAGGATAAAGACCCCTGCAAGTACCGGCATCTGGCTGCTTATCATGTCGCCGAGATTGAAGGAACCGAAATCCGTAACCAGAATTACAAAACCAACCAGCATGAGGGCGGAGCCGAAGAAGGTGATAATGATGGTTTTGGTGGCGATGGAGATGACCTTCTGGGTACGCTCGAAGCCTACAAGACGCCAGGTGGTTATCGCGGCTATCTCCCAGAAGAGATACAGGAAGATAAGGTCGTTGGCAAATAAAAGTCCCAGGGTTGAGCCGAGCATAAACAGGGTAAGGGAGTAGTACTCGGTATCCGCTTCACCACCTTTAGGAAAGTAACCGAAGGAATAAAGAATCACTATGAGCCAGAGGAAAACAAACGCCGCACCAATAACCAGGGTTATCGGGGAGACAGAGAACTGCTGCAGGTTTGCTGAACCCATCACATGCCACAGATTAAAGCCGGGCTTGGTTCCTCCAACAAAATTTATCGCCAAAAGCAAGGCGGTGCCAAGAACGGTCAGCAATGAGAATATCCAGCGCAGCACCTTCAGGAACCGCCCCGGGAAAATAACCAATAGACCACCTATGAAAGGCACCGCTATCAGCAAAAGCAGAGGCACGTTCATGATCCTCCCCCCATGCGTGCGGTCTTTTCCTGGGAAAGCTTCAGGAGGTCGTCCCACGTATAAAGGAGTTTGCCCTTGGTGTTGAACGCGGCGATTCGCTCGGTGCAGCAGTAGCAGGGATCAACCGCGGCCAGGGTGATGGCGGCATCGGCAACCGAGGAGCCTAAGACCGCCACCTCGTTGGACTTGATATTCATAAAGCTCGGGGCGCGAATCTTGTAGCGGCGAGGATAGAGTGAACCGTCGCCCTTCACGTAGTGGAAAACCTCACCGCGAGGCGCCTCGTACCGACCCACACCCTCGCCGTCAGGGCCACGCTCCATGTGAGCATCTATCTCGCCATCGGGTAAATCCTTCAGCTTGCCAAGACACTGACGGATAATCTTGGTGGATTCAAGGCATTCAAGCAACCGAACCTTGGCTTTGGCAAACACATCCCCTTCATGCAAAACTATCTCTTCCCACTCGACCCAATCGTATGCCGCATGCGGATCGTCCTTGCGAACGTCAATCGCCAGACCTGAGGCGCGAGCCGTGGGTCCGACAACGCTGTATTCAACGGCCATCTCCGGAGTAAGCACCCCTACGTCCTCAAGACGTTTGTGAAGCACAGGATCGTCCAGAACCGCCTTGGTAAGCATCAGTATCTTCTTATCGGCGTCGTCAAGCACCTGCAAGAGCGGGGGAATCATACCGCCTTCGATGTCGCGGCGAACACCGCCCGGCTTGAACATCGCATAGTGGTTGCGGTTTCCGGTGATGAGTTCGAGCATCTCCAGCACAGACTCACGGTACTTCCACGCCCACATCCAGACGGTGTTGTAGCCCAAAAAGTGCCCGGCAAGTCCGACCCAGAGAAGATGGGAGTGGATACGCTCAAGCTCGCCCACGATGGAACGGATGTATGCGGCGCGGTGCGGGATCTCGATCGCTGCCGCGTCTTCGATTGCCTGAACGCATGCAAAGGGGTGCGAGGTTGAACAGATACCGCAGATACGCTCAACAACAAAGGGAATCTGGTCGTAGGTTTTGCCCTCGCATATCTTCTCGTGGCCGCGGTGCATGTAGCCGAGCTGAATGTCGAGCCCGACTACCTTCTCCCCCTCAACCGTCAGCTTGAAGTACTCGGCCTCCTCCTGCAAGGGGTGGAACGGCCCGATGGGGATTATCTTACGTTCGAGTTCAGCCAAAGGACCTCCTGTAGGGATGATAGTCATCAGGCGAGTCGTCCGGAAGCAGGAGATGACGTGTATCACCGAGACCGCGGAACCCGATCCCAAGTATCTCGTGCATCTCACGCTCAATCCACTCGAAGCCGCGGCCAAGAACCGTGAGGGAATCAACCTGGGGATCATCGTGGGGCAGCGTAACCCGGACGTTTATTAAAAGACCGAGACGGTCAAGGGAGAAGTGGTAGAGTATGGTAAATCCCCTCGGGATATCCTCGCCTGTGGCGATTAAAAAGCGGCAGCCCAGGGTATTGAAGCAGAAATCGGCGACCTTAACGAGATCCTCGGCGGCTATCTCCCAGTACCAGCGGCGTTTACGGACAAGGTCAAGCTCGCCCTCGGGATAGAACTCGCGGCATTGCTTCTCTATATTCTTGAACCCGGCCTCACTGTCCCTTTGATGACAGAAGCCTTTGCCTCCGATATAAGCGCCGTCCTTTTCAAGATTCTGAGATCTCTTGAGCGTGTCAGCCATCACAAGTCCTTAAGTTTCTTTAGCTTCTCGATAGCGCGCATCACCCCGAGTATCATCGCCTCGGGTTTAGGCGGGCAGCCGCCTATGTAGACATCAACCGGAATATGCTTATCCAAAGGACCGGCAAAGTTGTAGGAGTCCACGAACAGATCACCGGAGATCGCGCACGATCCGAACGCGGCAACCACGCACGGCTTAGGGGTCTGGGCGTAGACGCGTAGCACCCGGTCGAGAACCTTTTTATTCACCATACCGGTAACCAGGAGCAAGTCCGCGTGACGCGGAGAACCGGTAAGAAGCAGGCCGAACCGCTCCACGTCGAATCGAGGGGTCAAGAGGTCGAGTATCTCGATGTCGCAGTTGTTGCACGGACTTGCGGCAACATGATAAATCCACAAAGAACGGGCAAGTGCGGCTTTCTTAAGTCCCTTAAGCATCACAACCCCACCGAAGCCAGTATGAATCCCGCGATCGAGAGAACAAGAACGATAGACCAGAAGAAACGCAGAGCCTGGTCTATCCGCAGCCTGGGATTCGTGTTCTTGATAAGGATTATCAAAACGATTATCGCCAGTGGTTTAAGCCAACCCAGGATGTGGTACCAGCCGTGGCGCGGGGAACGGAACCCGCCCCAGAAGAATATAGTGAGGAAAATGCTTACCGTAAAGTAAAGCATCGCCTTGGTGAGCTTTAAGATGGCCAGCACAGGACCCGAATACTCCAGTGTGATGCCGCCCATGATCTCCTGTTCAGCCTCGGCTATATCAAATGGAACAAACCCCAGCTTGGCCTGCATGCATAGAAACGCCGAGACGAAGGCAAGGGCTCCTGAGGCCGAGTAAAGGAACGGATGATTGGTCCATTGCCACTGCAAGAGGTCCCCTATCTTCAAAAGCCCGCCTGACTTGACTACGATCGTGGCCAGAGCAAAGAGCAGCGGCAGCTCGTATGCAAGATAAAGGCTCATCTCGCGCGATGCACCAAGCGCGGAGATCGGGTTGGATGAGGAAGAAGCACCAAGGATCAGAACAATCGGCACGAACGCAAAGAGGTAGAGAACGACTATCAAATCGCCTGCAAACGCCTGCCGGGGAAAGAGATTGGAGACAAGGAGCACGGTGGACAGCACGCTGACCGAGGCAAGCCCTATAAGCGGCGCGCCAAGAAAGATAGAACGCGGCGCACCCTCCGGCACAAAGGTATCTTTACCTAAAAGCTTGAAGAAATCAAAGAACGGCTGAAGCAGAGGCGGACCGACCCTGAACTGCACCCGGGCGGTCACCTTGCGGTCAACCCAGGTATAGAGAAGTCCAACCACGCTGGTAAAGAGAAACCCTGGGAAGACAAGCAGATAGAAGAACACCCAGCCGACGCTCATGTTCATTGGCGTCTCCAGGATGCTGAACGGGAGATGAAGCGGTCGTTTACCGGCACCTTGGGGAGTTCGTCAACGCTTATATATTTAAGGGCGAAGGAAGAACAACTTGCCACACACCTGGGACCTTCTTCCCGCTCCTGGCAGTAATCACACTTAACAGTAATGTGTCTTAAAAGATGCTGCTGGATGACCCCGAAAGGACATGCAAAGGTGCAGGACTGACAACCCACGCAAAGGAAGGGACGGTGAACGACAAGGCCGGTCTTTTCGTCTTTTATAAGGGCGTCCGTAGGGCATGATGCCGCACATAAAGGGTCCTCGCAGTGACGGCAGGCAGAGGGAAGACTGGCTTCTCCTGCTATATCGCCATGACGGATACGGGGCTCTCCATGGTGGGACTGCATACAGGCCGCCCTGCAACTCTCGCAACCGCAGCATAGATCAAGATCAAGGACTATTACTTTTTCCATATCCTGCTCCATGAAGGCTTAAGCAGACCTTCACCGGTTGCCGAATCCGTGCTCAGCTCAAAGAGCGCAAGAGAAGGCTGATGGTTCGTGCTCACGACCGCAACCCCGGGAGGAATACCTCGTCGAATCTTCACGATCAACCCGGCTTCCCCCTGTTCGGTCTCGACCCCGACCTCTTCCTTATCCTTAACCCCAAGCGAGGAGGCATCCTGGGGGCCAAGCTTGACCCAGTCCTCTTCTGAAAAGATGGAAAGGAAGCCGATCGCTGACTGGGTTCCTACAAGGAGATAGTCCCTGCCCCTTCTTCGCTTTGCCTTGTAGGATAAAAGCGCCTCGGCGCGTTCATCTATCGCGGCCTCATCCAACGCTTCATGATTCCCAACTCGGAACTCTACCGGCTTCATTGGACCACCCAGGCGCTTTATATACTCTCCTGCGGCCAGGCTGCCTGAAAGTGCGGGGAGTTCACCGGTAAGTTTTGCTTCGCCGAAAAGGGTTAGGATACTGCCCTGCTTTTCGATCTCCGCGGCCATCGGCAGAACAAGCTCCAGCTCAAACCGCCCGTCCGGGATAAAAAGGGCCCCGGCGGCCACGAACTCGGCCTTACGAAGGACCGGCTTCAGTTGAGGCTGACCCCAGGGGAAGTAAGCGCCAAAACTCACCACCGCCTTGATGCGTCCTCCCATGAGCATGGGAAGATAGGAGTAGAAGGAACGCGTAACCCTGCCGGGCACCCGGGGACCAAGAGGAAGATACATCATCCGCTCAAGCGTCCGGGAAAGTTTAAGGACGGCTGCGTGGGTAAGGAATGGATCAAAGCTGCGCCCACGCGCCGGCGCATTCACAAGAATCCCATCTTTGTTGCGAATCATCGCAGCAACCGCCTCAAAACTCGAGGCCTCAACACCACACACCTCGGCAATAGAGTCAAGATTAACCTTCTGGTTCGCAACGTGCTTGTAGAGCCCGTATAAAAACAGCCCCTCGTAACCGGGTCTTACCTGCACGAACCTGTGGGCAAAGTGCGAGGTGTTGGTCTCAAACGCATCTACCACTATGTAGCGAAACTCACGGTTGTCACCCTTTGCCTTGGCGATATAGCCGGAGATAACCGAGTCCTGACCAAAGGCATCACCCACAATAAAGGCATACTCACCGGTGGTGATCTTCTCTACAGAAGTTACCGGCAGCTTGCCGTAAAGGAACGCCGACTCCGGACCGAACGTCACGTAAGCTGGATTCTCGTAGCCAGCTTCACGTGCCCATGCCGCGAGGAAACCGATCTCCTCAGAGGTAAGCGAGGCGTCGTAAACTACAAGCACCTCTTCAGGCTTAAAATCGGTAAGCCTTTGACGAAGATACCCTATCGCCTCGGCCAACGAGGTCTGCTTACCCTTTATAACAGGATGATAGAGTCGCTTGCGGTGATTCGCTATCTCGGCAGCCGCGTTTCCTTTAGCACAAAGCCTTCCCTCGTTGCGTGAATCGGAAACATAATCCACTCCCCGGATATCCCTTCCATTGACCCCGAACCCCAACTCGCAGCCCAGATTGCAGAACGGACATACACTGCGAGGGATTTTGCTCATACGAACGCATCCTCCAGATGCTTGATACGATCCCAGGTAATAACAGGGCCGTCCTTGCAGCAGAAAAGCTCTCCCAGCCGACAGTGACCGCACTTGCCGAACCCGCACGACATGTTCTTCTCCATCGAGAGGTAGATATCCTCATCTGCAAAACCAAGCTCAAGGAGCCTTTTGGTGACAAACTTCATCATGACAGGCGGTCCGCAGGCAACGGCAAGGCCATCCTTGGGCTTGAAGGGAAGCCCGTCCAAAAGCACGGTCACAACACCCACCTTTTCCTTCCAGTTCTTGTCCCCCACGTCCACGCTGCGACGAATCTCCACATTCCTGATCTTACCCCACTCCTTGAACAGACGGTCGTAGACTATATCCTTGGAGGTGCGTGCTCCGTAGTAGAGATGAATCTTCTTGTACGCGGAGACGTTGTGAAGGAGCGCAAGGAAGAGCGACCTCAGCGGAGCAAGTCCGACGCCGCCGCCTACTATCAGCACATGACGACCCTCGTAGCGCTCTATATCATAAGGCACGCCATATGGACCTCGGATAGCCAGGGTGTCGCCAGGGCGCAGGTCAAAGAGCTTCGAGGTGACACGCCCGACCTTCATTATCGTAACCTCCAGACTCTCCTCCTCGTAAGGAGAGGACGAGGGTGTAAATGGTGCTTCTCCAACACCAGGAACCGTCAGCTCGATAAACTGACCTGCGTGAAACGAAAGCGCAGGCTTTGGTTCCAATACGAACGTCCGGATGGTCGGGGTCTCGACGATAACTTCCTTGATGTTAGCCTGACGGGATTCGTAAGGATTCACAGCGCCCTGAGGACCTTTCTGATGTCGATCTTCCCGGTGCAGCCGGCGATGCAGCGCCCGCAGCCGGTACAGGCATAAACCTTGAAGTTGCGAGGGAACGCCATGAATTTGCACTCGAAACGGTTACGCAGCCGGTGAGAAAAATGCGCAAGGGGATTCGCGCCACCGCCCACACGGCCGTAGGCGGCGTGGTAGCACCAATCAAGCACCTTGATACGTTCAACCCCCTTACCAACAGGAATGTCATAAAGCAGGAAGCAGTAGCACGTCGGACAGATCCGCTCGCAGGCCTGACAGTCAACACAGTTGGCCAGGGCCTTGGCCCAGAATCCGGTATCAAGCTGATGTTCAATCCGATCCGGAAGGTCCGAGACAAACTCCTCGGGGTTGATCTTGGCAAGCTTACGCTCGGCGTCGGCACGATGCTTGTCGCGCTTCTTGATCTCTCTTTTATCTACCTCTGTGAGAACATCCCCCATCTTCTCCACAATCTCATCACCCTTTGCGGAAAGCACATCAACTATTATCCCTTCCTCGCCGAAGGAAAGGTTGAGGTCTCCGCCCCAGGCAGAGTAGGGTTTGCCGTCGATCCGCAGGCAGAAGCAGGTATCTGCAGGTTCAGGGCAATCCACTGTAACAACGAGATACTTCTCCCGGCGCTCCTTGTAGAACGGGTCCTCGAGCACGCCCTTCAGATAGACGTTATCCTGAATTTCAATAAGCGAGCGGATGTCGCAGTCCTTCGCTCCCACTATCACCTTAGGCTTGATCTGCTTGGAAAAGAGCTGCGGGAAGCTTGCCACCCGCTCGCGTGAGCCTAAGAAAAACTCCTTCAAAGGTTCTACAGGCCGAATCATCTTGAGGGCTTGGTGAAGTTCCTCTGCCGCAATCTCCTCATCGCGCCAGACCTCGTAGGTGGCGTGACGTTCAAGCACGCGTGGGTAGTAGGTTTCGCCGTATTTTGCCAACTGGGTATAGAATGCAGGAATTGAGGCTATGGGTAAAAAAAGAGACCTCATTGCGGCGAACTATACACAGAAATCATGGCTTGTCAAGTTATGTCAACGCCAATTGAGTGATATGGACACGGCACAGTGTGCCCCTTGAGATGTGTAGCATTTCATAGAGTATGCCGTGCTTCTACGGACTCCTTTTTCGATTGAAGGGGATTCGTCATCGCGAGGGTGCCATGAATCCCCCTCCACCTAATCCCCTTTCACCAGAGGAGGAGAAAATAGCTGCTACAAATCCGCGACTTAGTTCAGCTGACCCACTGGAGAATTCTTTTCTTGTTGCGATCTTTTCGCGTAAGCGAAAAGGAGCATTTATTAGGGGCACGGCATGCCGTGCCCCTACGGGTTAATTCGCTTCACGACGAGAGATGTAGAGGTTGGTTTCATCGCGCCTCAGCCGGGTATCAAACCAGTCCGAAAATAAAGCGGGCCGACCTCTAGGTCGGCTCCTGTTTCATCTTGAGTGTGAAGTTAAATCCGCTCAGAAGTTGTACACAAAATCCACGTAGGGTATGCCAGGGAAGATGGGTATATCCTCCTCAATCGCAGGCAAGGGGACTATGAAACCAATATCCACACTTATCTGTTCTCCAAACAGCCGCGCTCCGTAGGAGAGAAAAACCGGTATCCCCTCCTCTATGTCGGGGACGATCCAGTTCTCGGTCACAAAAGAGACGCGCCGTGCGAATCTCCACTCACCGCCTACCATAAACATGGGTAGATCCATGCCTGAATACTCAAAATTCCATTGATTCGTGGTAGAATCCTTGATAGATTCAGTGGTAAACCCGTAGCCGGTGCCAGCGGTAACGTTTGCGTCCAGGGTGCCGTAGGTAGCGGTGGTGTAGGCTATGCCTGCTCCAATTATTTGATCCTCCTCGAACGAAGGAAGTTTGCCAAGCAATACCCCGGCGCACCAGGCGAACTTCTCTCTCTGGATGATTCCCACTCTGGGCATGATGTACAAGGCTTGCTTGTAAAACTCGATGAAAGGAACAAGGCTAAATCCCCCTCCGATCCCGAACCAATCGGTCACTCCGTAAGCAGCCATTGGAGCCAGCACGTAGTAATCGGCAAAATAGCCACTGCCTCGCTTTTGCATACGGCCGGTAGGCGAAAAGAACAGGCGCGTAGCGTTGGGGTTGGGGAACCAGTACTTGCCGTCTTTCAAGGCATCCTTGGGGATTTCTTCAATCG
>JAYELY010000058.1:0-4625 GCA_034717795.1 Caldifarciminota bacterium | reverse complement strand
GTAGACATTAGCATAGGCGAAGGAGTTTGTCCATCCGGCGATGATATAGCCTCCATCCGAGGTCTCTTGAACAGACCGGCCCCTATCATCCTTGCTGCCGCCGTAGGTCCTGGTCCAGATGGTGTCACCCGAGGCATCGGTCTTGATAAGGTAGACATCATATCCACCAGCGCCAAAGGAGTATGTCTCTCCGGCGATGATATAGCCTCCATCCGAGGTCTGTTGAACAGACCGGCCCTCATCATCGCCGTTGCCGCCGTAGGTCCTCTCCCATGCCTGAGCGGGAACGGAAAAGAAAAGAAGCAGGATTAATATAACCCCTAGCTTTTTCATATCTGCCTCCTTTGTTATGTAATTATGGGGATAAAACCAGACTTTGTCAAGCCCTGGGGTCTGTGCATACGTTCCCCTGAGCGCTTGACTTGGTGGACTATCTCTTCTATAATCCTTGATGCCTGCACCGCGGTTTATCCGTTGGATAGTCAAGGACTGGTGGCTTAAGCTTGTAGCCCTTGTTGCCGCCGTTGTTTTGTGGCTTTTCGCCAGACTTGAACGGGAGTATACGCGTGAGTTGAAGCTCGGGCTGGACATGTCACTTCTTCCCACCGAATACGTGGTGGTTGATCAGAACGTGGATTCGGTGAGCGTGGAGATACGTGGCAAGGGCAGATATCTCGTTCAACTGGGTAAATTCGAACCCAAGATTGTTTTGCCTCTCGTATCCATGAAGGAGGGTAGAGAGCGATTGAGGATCGGTCCTGAGAACGTGAATCTGCCTGAACAGATCCAGGTGCGTTCGCTTGATCCATACCAGATTGAACTGGGGATAGAACGCCGGGCCAAACGCAAGGTAGCGGTTATCGTTCGTTCGGATGGCATCCCGGCAGAGGGATTCGCGATCTCGAATATAGATTATGATAAAACGGTTGATCTATACGGAACTAAGGAGGTGGTTTCGACTTTTAGCCATCTTTTTTCAGAGCCTTTGAACGTGGATGGCGTTTCTGTGAGTTTTTCCACAAAGCTTGCGATTCAGGTCCCGGACACGGCAGGGTTGGCGACCGAACCCTCATCCATCCTGGTAAAGGTAAGGGTTGAGCCTGAGACGACAGTGGTGCTTTTGAATGTGCCTGTAAGCCTTAAGGGAGTGCCTCTTCAAGGACAGGCTTACCTCTTGAACAAGGAAGCAAAGTTGACCCTAAGGGGGCCTGTGAGTCTCCTGCGTGGTTACAGCAAGGATGAGGTCGAGGTAACTATCTCGGTTTCTTCCTTGACGCGTGGCGACTACCGATTGCCTGCAGACGTTTCACTGGCTCCTGGGGTTAGAGTCGAGAGTGAGCCCGCGGTATTCCGTTTGCTGGTCCGATGATAACCCTGGGGATAGACACGAGCTGCGACGATACCAGCGTTGCAGTAGTGGGGGAGGGGCAGATTCTTGCAAACCTTGTTTCTTCACACCTTATACACTCTGAATACGGAGGGGTGGTTCCGGAGCTCGCTTCCCGCGCGCACACATGCTTGCTTTATCCTATGACGGAGCTTGCCCTCAAGACCGCTGGCATTTCCTTTGATGAGGTGGATCTTGTTGCTGCGACCGCAGGACCGGGGCTTATGGGTTCTCTTCTGTGCGGGCTTTCCTTTGCCAAGGGCCTGGCTTGTGCCTCAGGTAAGCCGTTCATCGCCGTAAACCATCTCGAAGGCCATATCTACAGTATCTTTCTCTCTCACCCCCACCTCGTTCCTCCCGTCCTTGTTTTGCTGGTATCAGGCGGGCACACTGAACTCGTTCTTGTACGAGCCGAGTTTGAGTACCTTGAGATCGGTGCGACCCTTGACGATGCCTGCGGAGAGGCGTTGGACAAGGTCGGTAAGCTTATGGGGTTGGGGTATCCTGCCGGGGCTGCCGTAGAACGCTTGGCCAAAGAAGCATCCAACCCTGTTCCGCTTCCGCGCCCGAATCCCAGGGAACTGGAGTTCAGCTACTCAGGCCTCAAGACCGCGGCTCGCAACTACCTTGCGGTTCATCCTGACACCTCGCCAGCCGACCTTGCCCGAGGTCTTGAGGAGGCGGCCTTTGACCATCTTACGGATCGCGTTGTGCGTGCGGTAAAGAAGTCTGGTGTTTATCAGGTGGGTTTGTGCGGAGGGGTAGCTCGCAATAAGAGATTGCGGTCCAAGCTTTCGGCTGCCGGGGATGAGGCAGGGTTTAAGCTTTACTTCCCCTTGCCGGAGCTGTGCACCGACAACGCCGCGATGATTGCTGTAGCAGGCAGGGCGCGCTACGAGACGT
Organism: Caldifarciminota bacterium; assembly: GCA_034717795.1. Classification (GTDB taxonomy): domain Bacteria; phylum Hydrothermota; class Tepidihabitantia; order B3-TA06; family B3-TA06; genus B3-TA06. The sequence goes on along the minus strand of JAYELY010000058.1, from coordinate 2,335 downwards.
TCGGGGAGAGCCTTTTAGATACCACTGCCTTTGACCGCGTTGCTTTTGCTCAAAGATCCAGCTCATGAAAATCTCGAACGAGTTACTGCATTACCTTTCCCTTAAAGGGATCACCGATCCTCATGAGCAGCGTCGGTTTCTCCTTCCGCAGCTTACGGATCACTACGATCCGTTTTGCATGAACGAGATGGATAAGGCGGTAGAGGAGCTCCGAAGGGCGGTGAAGGAGCATCATAAGATACTTGTTTGGGGCCACGCCGATCTTGACGGGATTGCATCAGCCGCGATGCTCAAATTCGCGCTCGAAGATTTGGGGACAGAAGAGGTTGGGGTACGCATTCCTTCACGGGAAGTGGAGTGGTTCGGGCTGATCCCTGATGAGCTGCGTGAGTTCAAGGCGTCGGGGGTGGATCTGGTGGTCACTGTAGATGTAGGGATTACTAACGTTGCCGAAGCGGCACTCGCTCGCGAGCTGGGTCTTGATCTGATCATCACCGATCATCACGAGTTGATGGGTAAAGCGCCGGATGCGGTAGTCATAAACCCGAAGCTTCGAGAGAGCGGGTATCCGTGGCGTCAGCTTGCAGGTGCGGGCGTCGTGCTGAAGCTTGTGTGTGCGTTATATCAACGTATGGTAGGCATGTCGGTTGAGGAACTCGCGCGTCTGCGGCCCCATTACTGGACATTTGCCGCTTTGGGGACCATCTCCGATCGCTGCCCGCTTCTTGACGAAAACCGCCTGATCGTTCGAGCAGGTCTTGATCACCTTCGTTCCGGGGCGTGGCCTTCACTTGAGATATGGCTTGAAGAGATGGGGTTTGAGGCGGAGAGATTGACAGTGTTCGATCTCTACAGCAGGGCTATATCGGTTTTTTACGCGGCTGATCCTGAGGAAGCGGTGAGGATTTTGCTCTCCAAAGATTGCCGGTGGCTTGGCGGTCGGTACGCCGAGCTTAGGGAGAGTGCAATTGAATGGCAGCGCGGCAAGCAATGGGTGATCGAGGAGGCGGAGCGCTCGGCACGTCATATAGGCGGGATGGTTATATCGGTTTCCGAGGATATCGGTCAGGCCTACCTTGGCACTACAACCCACGCTTTGCGTGAACGCTATAATCGACCGGCGATTATTCTCGCTCCAAAAGGGAAACTGTGGCACGCGGAGTGCCGAGGCCTCGAGGAGGTTGATCTCCTGGAGTATCTCTCGCAGTTCGAAAGCATCTTCGTGACCTTTGGCGGACACCGTAAGGCCTGCGGCTTCACCCTCAAACCTACGGGGTTGGAGGAGTTTTTGAGTGCCGTTGAAGCGAATCCCATAAAGCGGCTACCACCACAGGATAAAGAGGAGATCGTGTTTGAGCTGGATATTGAGACAGACCTCAAGGATTGGACCCTTCTTGCCCCGTTCGGTGAAGGGAATTACCCCCCCAGGCTGTTGACTCAGGGGGTGCGTATCGAAGAAGTCGGTGAAGGATACCGCGCCAATGGGATCCCCGTTTATCTCCCGTTTGCACTGCGGCCTCTTCCCCAGCCTGAAGGGCGTTTCGATATGGAATACACCGTTAAGGCCGATGGAACGATTCGAGTGTTAAGTCTTGAGCCGGCGGGCTAACTCCCCCCTTATCTTGATCTCCATCGTGATTTATTCAACCCCGCATATTATCACAAGAACGGCCCGTATCACACCGCAATGCTCTTTACCCTTGTCTGCGTTCCTTTGAGAACTAAGTCCTTTCCAGATACTCACCGGTTTCGGTGTTGACCTTTATCCTGTCGCCCACCTCGATGAACGGCGGCACGTTTACCTTAAGACCCGTTGTGGTTGTAGCCGGTTTTAGTTGTGCCTGTGCCGTGGCATGTTTCAGAGCGGGCTCGGTTTCCGCAACCTCCAGCACAACCGCTTTGGGAGGCCTCACGCTTATAGCTTTGCCTTCAAAGAAGGCAACCGAGATTACAAGACCTTCAGTAAGGTAGTAGCGGTTATCGCCGATCAACCCCATCTCGATGGCAACCTGCTCGTAGTTCCCGGTGTTCATGAAGTGAAACAGTTCGCCGTCTTCGTAAAGATACTGCATCTCGCGCTCTTCAAGGGTAGCGAGTTCAACCCTATCGCTTGAGGCGAATCTTTTTTCGGTTGAAAAACCTGTAAGCACGTTGCGCAGTTTAAGTTGAATCTTGCCCGGTTTACGTCCCTGAATCACGTGGCGGCTCTCGATCACAACGTAGGGTTCGCCCTCAAGAACGACGCAGTTGCCGGTTTTTACCTGAGTTGCCGGGATCAAAGAACCTCCTAGGGCTCTACGTTTTGTTCTTTAAGTTTTGCAAAGAAAAGGTCGCG
>JAYELY010000057.1:0-4634 GCA_034717795.1 Caldifarciminota bacterium | reverse complement strand
CCCCCTTTATCCCCCTTAAAAAGGGGGACATGTTAGGAAGCCTCCCTTTTCAAGGGAGGTGCCCGAAGGGCGGAGGGATTAGGTTTTACACCACAAAGTTTACCAGGCGACCCGGAACATAGATGGTCTTCTTGGGTTTAGTGGTCAGATACCCTTTCACCACCTCTATCTCACGAGCTGCGGCGATCACCTCGTCTTTTGGGGCATCCTTGGAAACTTCCAGCTTGCCGCGAAGCTTGCCGTTCACCTGGACCACGATGGTTACTGCTTCCTCGACCACCGCTCCCTTATCGTAGTTCGGCCATTGAGAGTTGAACACACTGTCCTTGTTACCGAACGCCTCCCACAGCTCCTCTGCAAGAAAGGGCGCGAACGGGGCAATGAGCTTGGTCAGCTTCTCCATCGCGTCTCTGGCCACAGCAGAGGTCTTGGTCTCAGAGTTGGCATAAAGGCTCACAAACTCCATCATCCGGGCTATCGCGGTGTTGTAGCCCATCTCGTTGCAATCATCAGTCACCTGCTTGATGGTTTTGTGGATCGCTCGATAGATGGCAAGCTCGTCGCCTTCCAGTTGAGCAGGATCGTAATCTTTCGCCTCAATCTGAGCGGCGGTCATGGCTTCGGCGTAGATCCGTTCAAGAAATCTGGTTGAACCCTTAATGCCCTTCTCCGACCAAAGCACCTCATGTCCGGGCGGGGCGAAGAAGAGCATGGCTACACGCGCGGCATCAACACCGATACGGTCTATAAGTTCACGGGGCGAGATCGCGTTGCCCTTTGACTTGCTCATAACGTCGCCCTGCTCGTCTAGCACCATCCCGTGGTTGAATAGCCTGGCAGCCGGTTCCTCTACCGGACAGATGCCGAGGTCATATAAAAACATGGTCATGAACCTGAAGTATAAAAGGTGTCCGGTTGCGTGCTCGGCACCGCCGATGTAGAGGTCGATGGGCAGCCACTTTTCGGCTTCACTCTTACTGAAAATCACCTTCTCGTTGTGTGGATCTACGTAGCGCAGGTGGTACCATGCCGAGTCAACAAAGGTGTCCATGGTGTCAGCGTCGCGCTTTGCGTCAGCGCCGCACTTGGGGCAGCGAACGCTCATGAACTCGCGAACCGACTCCAGGGGCGAACGGCCTTTTGGCACGAAGTCCACCTTTGACTCATCAGGCAGGAGCACGGGCAACTCCTCATCAGGCACCGGCACCATCCCGCACTTGGGGCAGTGTATCATCGGGATAGGCGCGCCCCAGTAGCGCTGGCGGGAGATGAGCCAATCCCTAAGTCTATATGATACCGCAGGCTTGCCGAAGTCCTTATCAGCCGCATACTCCGCAACCTTCCTTATTCCTTCCACCGAGCTGATGCCGTCGAACGGTCCTGAATTGACCATCACACCAGGGTCAACGTAGGCCGCCTCCATCTCTTCAAGCTTGAGTTCACGATCCGGCGGCTGAATAACTATCTTGATAGGTATGCCGTAGCGCTTGGCAAACTCGAAATCCCTTTGATCATGTGCAGGCACCGCCATCACCATGCCTGTCCCGTATGATGCAAGCACGTAGTCCGCAACCCAGAGCTGTACGTCCTCGTTATTGAACGGGTTGCGAACTCTCAAGCCGGTGTCCACCCCGTCCTTCTCTCTGTCCTCGGCCATGCGCTCGATCTCGGACTTGGCAAGCGCTGCATCCCGATAGGCAATTACCTCCTCCTTGTTCGGCATCTGCTCCAGAAGCTTTGATACCAGCTTATGTTCGGGTGCTATCGCCATAAACGTAACGCCGTACACGGTATCCGGTCTGGTAGTAAATATCGGCAGCTTTACATCCGGGTTATCCTTGAGTTCAAACACAAGCTCAGCGCCCTCGCTTCTGCCTATCCAGTTGCGTTGCATGATCTTTACAGGTTCGGGCCAGTCTTTCAGGCGATCCAGGTTGCGAAGCAGCCTCTGGGCGTAGGAGGTGATCTTAAAGAACCACTGCTCCAGTTCCCTTTTTTCGACCACTGCCTCGCAGCGCCAGCACTTTCCACCGATCACCTGTTCATTTGCAAGGACGGTGTTGCAGGAGGGGCACCAGTTAACCAGGCTGGTATCCCGGTACGCCAGCCCTTTCCCAAAGAGTTTTATAAAAAGCCACTGTGTCCATTTATAGTAGTCAGGGTCGCATGTCCTCACCTCCCTTGACCAGTCGTAGCTTATGCCGAGGGCTTTCAGGGTTTGAGTTCCGGTTGCCAGGTTTTCGTCGGTCCATTTTCTGGGCGATGCCCCGCGCTTTATTGCCGCTTCCTCTGCTGGGATTCCGAACGCATCGTACCCGAAGGGATGAAGCAGATCGTAGCCGTGCATCTTCTTGTATCGCCATACGAAATCGCCGATGACGTAGTTGCGGAAATGCCCGATGTGAATGTCACCTGAGAGGTAAGGAAACATCTCCAACTGATAGAACTTCTTTTCAGGTGTCTGGGGAGTATCGTATAACTTCCACTCCTTCCAGCGTTTGCGCCACTTGGCTTCTATCTCCTTATAAGAATACTTCATCAAACTCCTCAATACTAGTAGGTGCGAGATTTCCGATAACTACCTGTTCCAGCATCGCCTCTGCGTCGCGGCCAGATGTGCGAACCGCTAAGTCAACCTCGGCCAAACGTATAAGAAACCGATGCAATCTCTCCTTAGGCCAGTTTCGGGCCCTTTCAGGATACTCTCGCTCTAAAAGCCACTTTTTTTTCCACAGCCTCAGTTCTTTTGCCATCGCTTCGGTTGTTGAACCTTTATCCATCAACTCATGATATTTAAGAAGGGTAAACGCCTCCTCGCCAAGCTTCCTTATGACCTGAATTATACCTTTTCTCGGATCGAAACGCAACACACGATGCAATTCTCTTGATGCCTTATCCCGATCTCTGGCAAATACCGCTTTCACACAATCGTACACCCCCTTCTCAAACGAGTCGTGCAGAAGGTCCTCAACTTCCTTAAGTCCTATCCGCTTCTTTTCTCCCCGGTAGAGATCGAGCTTGGCAACCATCTGCGAGAGCGCCATCAGGTTGCCCGCGGATAGATCGACCATGAAATCCACGGTTCTATAGTCAAGCGAGAATCCCCTGGACGAGGCCTGGGTTTTCAGCCACGATGCCAATTCACTGGGCTTGGGCGAGGCTAGATGACATACCGTGATCTTTCGTTCTTTAGCCCATTTGAGAAGCATATCAGTTGCTTTCAGTTCCTTTTCGGCCATCATAACCACCTCCCGTAACACCTCGCGTTCCTTTGCCGGATGCGCGGTGACCCGCTCCAGCGCCTGGAGCTGATCTTTCTTTAACTTGTGCGCCGAGCGAATAACCGTTGCCTTCGTGCCTCCTCCGAACGAAAGGGTTCCAGCAGACGCCAGTAGCTGGGCCGGATCAAGGGATGCGGCATCCACAACCTCGTATCCCCAACCGCCTGCGTCGGCATAGGTCTCACGAAGCAGGTCAAGGATCTGCTGATGAAAGAACACCTCCTGGCCGTAGCAAAGCAAACCTCCCGCTAAATCACGCGCCTTGATACGCTTAATCAGCTCTTCTCTCGTGATGCGCATCCGTAATGATATTTAGTTAGACCACTTATGTCAACCGCCCTAATCTGCTTACGGAACTCTGGTTCCGCAGGCAGCTTCCCTGTCTTCCTGCTTGACGATCTCAACCTCTTGCTACCAGATAACGATGTATTGACCATGGATATTTCTGCAGTGTCCTCTCCGATCTTTTCTCCGAAGGAGAAAAGGAGGACTAAGGTGGTTGACTTGTGGGGCTTGTGTCTTATAATCATACAAATGGGGTGGACTTTTTTGTTGATGACCCTTGCAGGGCGGCTCGTGGGGGATACGGCGTTCTCGTTTCAGGGATTTGCCTGCGTTGAAGGGGTGCTTTCCTACAACTACGTCGATCCGTATCTTTATCTTTTGAACTATGATTACCAGAATCCAGCTTCTGCTTCGGGCATACGCGGTGCGGTTACCAATCCTGCCGGTCTTGCCTCGGTGAAAACAGCCGCAGGAGCCGTTGCCGCTGGCCTTGGCCGCACCGGCGGGGTCGAACTTACCTTGAGTTCCGATATACCCTACGTGGGTAAGGTGGAGTTGCCGATATCCTTATACGCCCAGGAGGCAAGCGGGATATACCTTGGCGGTGCTGCCGCAAGGATGGGTGAGGTGGTTGTGGGTTTTGCCTACGTAGAGGGTGACCGCTTTGCGGGGGATATTTTTGCCCGTGCAGAGGTTACCTTCAGCGCCGCATACTTGTTGCACGACACCCTTACCGAAGCCGATCTGCCCGGCCAGGAGGAAGAAACTACTATCCCTATACTCATAGACCTGAAGGGTGAGGGAGGCGGATTGATTGCCATTGAAGGCTTGACCCGACTCAGGGCAACGCCATTCTATCTTATCCTTGCCACCGAAGAGGGGGGGATAAACTACGGCCTCGCTTTTCGTTGGAGCACCTTTAATGGTTTAGTTGACTATACTGATACCCTTACCCCTGTGTTGAAGCCAACCGGTGCGAGCGTCTACTCTGAATCCGACGAATGGGACGTGGGGGTTGCTATTTCAGCGGTAGTTGAAGAGGGCGAGATATACTCAAACAGATACTCT
>JAYELY010000056.1:0-4642 GCA_034717795.1 Caldifarciminota bacterium | reverse complement strand
CATGAGATCCAAGAGAGCGTGCCGGAAATCTCCGTCTTTCAGAAGAGCTTCTTTAGCGGCCTGTTTGATATTGACCAGGCAATCGTCGCCTTCTTTCAGATAGACAGGCACAAACCTGTGCCACTGATCGGCCCGGACGCTCCAGAATGAATCGACCGTGCCTGCCTGTTTGATTGCGGATTTGTAAGGAACGAAGTCCACCTCGCATCGAATTCCGTCCCGCATAAACTCGGAGCAATATTCTTCGTAGCTGTCGGTGGTTATTGCCATCATCTCCAGATCAGAGTAAGGGCCGTCAACATCCTTGGCGATAGATGCAAAGATTACGAATGCACGCAGGTCTCCCCGTAACACACCCTTGACCTCATCGCAGATTTCCCCAGCGAGCCTGACCCGCTCCTCGTGGGACGCTCTCCTTATCACTCGCCCGGTTTATTAAAATCTGCCCAACCTGCAAGGATGTCTGCAAGGACGACGGTGACTCGCTCCTTCAGTGCCTGGTAGTATGCGGCGGCGGACTCAGGCGTCATGGGCTTGGCCTCGTCGTCGGAGTACCGGATGGCCGAACGAGGCGAGGGGTAAGCCTTAACGCCCGGGCGATAGAGAAACGCACGGCTGCCGTCCCAGGTCTGGGGAACGATGGATGGGTTGGCCGCGTAGACCAGAGCAAGCTCGTCAGCGCCGCCGTGTCCGCCTGCTGAGCCGAAGTGTTGTTTGGAGAGATCAGGGTCCACGCTCCACCAGTCAAGGAACGCGGTCTTCATCCCGGTTTCCTTCCAGACTTCGGGGAGAACGTCGGATAGCGCCTGGGTGTTGCCCCCGTGCCCGTTGAAGATAATTGCTGACTCCACGCCTGATACGGCAAGGGAGGTGAGGAGTTCGAAGATAAGGCTCTTGTAGGTATCTTCCGACATCCACATTCCGCCCGGGTAGCCGGAAAGGGATGAGACCAGGCCGTAGGGCAGGGTGGGAAGGAGTAAAGCATTGAAGTCAGACGACAGATCGGTGGCCAGCTTTTCAGGCGCGATAACGTCGGTACCCAGCGGGCCGAGATCGTGCGCCTCTATTGTCCCCACCGGCCAGAAGGCTAGGCGAGGTTCAAGCTCGGCGAACTGGTGGGTGTTCATCTCAAGAAGCCTCATGATGTTATCTCCGGGTTTAGTCCGTTTCCTATCATCTCAACTCTGTCCATCGCACAGATTAGACTCTTGGAGTTTATTGTTGCGTACGGGATCGGGATAAGGTATATCTCAAGCAATTTCATATAATTGCCTCCTTGTCATAAGATACGTCAGTTATTCCCCCTCCCCGGTGCTAGAGCACCACCCCTCCCACCAGGGGAGGGGACATAATATGTCGACATCGTCTCCATTTGTCCAATACACAGCATCTCTCCTGCCTTCAGTTCTCTCCGGACTGCTCCACAAATCCAGTCCTCCCCCTTGATGGGGGAGGGTAGGGTGGGGGTGTAGAAATAGCATCCTCAATTACTTTTAGGACTCCTTCAATATTCCTTATAACTTCCTTGTTCCAGAATCTTAAAACCTTAAATCCTTGTGACTTTAACCAGGCATCCCTTAACTTATCCTCTTTTGATTCCATATGTTGACTACCGTCGACTTCAACTACCAATCCTGCTTCAAACGAGACAAAATCTACAATGTAGTTACCGATTGGACATTGCTTCCTGAACTTTGCGTTAAGTTTCTTGTCACTCAAGTATACCCATAATTTAACTTCAGCTTTGGTCAGATTTTTTCTATGCACTTTAGCAAGCGGCGTAAGCCTTCTTTTCACCGTTAGTTTGCCTCCTTGTAACCACTGATTACAAGATTATAAGATTTAAAGATTAGAAGATTAAAAAATGACAAGATTTCAAGATTGCAGATTGGAAGATTCAAGGTACTTGACAAATCCGGCGATAGACCTTGAAATCTTCTCGCATAGGTTGTAGGCGGCATCGAACGTCTTCTTATCCAAATATTCTAAATCCAAGGTGACGTACAATTGACTTCTCAATTCACCACTTGATGCTTTAGCAATACAGAGAAAATGAACAAACCCCTTCTTAGATTTTCTTTCAAATCCCTCAGCTATGTTCGACATTATTGAAACCGCGCTCCTTTGAAGCTGATTTCTCAATCCAAAGTCCTTCGATAATTCGGTTCTCTTGGAAACCTCATAAATCTGGTTGACGAGCTTTCTTGCCAACTGCCAGACTTCCAGATCCTCAAACCTTTTAATCTTCCAATCTTAAAATCTTCAATCTCCTACTCCCCTCACAGCGGGATCTCCTTCTGCCGCTCCTCACCTTTTACTTCCAGGGCCTTGATATCCGTGCCGATCTGTTCGAGATGTTTGGCAACCTCATCGTACTTGTTGCGAGCGTTGGTTATATGTTTGCCAACCACCTCCCACTCCTCGCGCGCGGTGTCGAACTCCTTGGCCAGACGGTTCAGGGTATCAAGTATGCGCTGGGCCTCCTTCTCGATTGCCAGGCCGCGCAGACCCAGAATGATTGTCTCCAGGAACTGGTAGAAGGTGGAGGGGGAGACCGGGAAGACACGGACACGTCGGAAGGCAACCATGAGTTCGTCGATGCCGGAAAGCCGCGAGTAGAGCTTCTCCGATGGGATGTACATTAAAGCGAAGTTGACCGTACCTTCGTCAGGCTTGATGTACTGCTTCACCTCGTTGACCCTGGGGCGCATGATCTGCTTGAAGCGCGACTTGAAGTGTTCTTCATCGACCTCATCGGCCACCATGCGCTGGAACTCCTCAAGAGGGAACTTTGAGTCGATGGGTATGATGCGGTCTTCGGTTTTGATGATCGCGTCAACGATGGTGCCGTCGCGGAACCGGTACTGGAACGCGTAGTTGGCCGCAGGCAGCACGTCCTTGATGAGCTCGTTGAGGAGAACCTCGCCAAAACCGCCTCTGACTTTAGGCGATAGGAGCAGCTCCTGGAATGTGGAGATGGAGCGGCCCACTTCCTGCATCCCTTTGGCCGCCTCCTGCATGGAACCTAAGTCCTTACGAATCTCACCGAAAAGGTTGGTAGTCGCCTCCAGTCGCTTGTTGATCTCAGCCAGGGTCTTGATCTCGGCAGGGTTCTCTGCCAGGGTCTCGAGTTTAATGAGCTTTTCGGTAATCTTTTCCTGTTCTTCCTTACGAACGCGCTCAAGCTCTTCCTGCTTTCTGCGCTGATTGAAAATGAGCACTATGAGGATAACGAGAAGCACCACAACCAGCGCTCCCCCTATCGAACCTAGGATAATGCCAATCATCTATTCCTCCTCAAAGGATGTGTTAAAATGTTCCATGCCTTCATAAACTTCTCTTCCAGAAACGCCCGGATGAAAGGCAAGCCTTCAATAACGTCAAGGTATGGGTTGAGCTGACCTGAGTGCCGTGCAAACTCAAACGTCTGGCGCGCCATGTACACCGGGCAGCCCTTGAGATGGACACGAGGTCTCAGGCTGCCGGCACGGGTACAGTCACCCACAAAGACAAGATTGGACCGGTACTCATCTGGTATATCGCCCTTATAATCGCCGACCACAACCCCCAGCTTGCGGGGCTGCCGCTGGGATGGAAGTTGACCCAAAAGACCAAACAGGGTGCCGGCTGCGAAGTTGACCTTTTCGTTTTTTCGCCAGTTGTGGTAGTGGTTGAGGTAATGGATGGACTCGGCCACGAACCCGATGCAGCCGCCGCGACAGCGCTTGCCCTCGTGAACATCACCTTCGAAGTAACGGATATGGGGATTGAGGTCATTGATTTTCCGTTCCTTGTACTGACCGGGTCTTGCCGGTTGGACACGATCTGGATTGATCAATTCTATCTTTGTAAGATCGACCGGACCCAGGCCGCGCCCGGATGCGAGTCGCAGGTGCTCGATTTCGGCTGGATCGAACCCAAGGAGCCAGGCCGATACCGCGTCTGCCGCCACCGGGTTGCGGGCCGCTATCACCACGCCGAGATTGACCGGGTCAGGACAACCCACCCCGTTTATGCCGATGGTCACGGCGTCCACCAGTACCAGGTCGGGCGGATATGCGGCCAGGGCGTCGGTGATCTTACGATCCAGGTCGTAGTGGTGTCGATGGAGTCGGACGGAGCGTTTGATGATGCCGATCATCAACTTGCACGCCCCGGTGATGTCGGTCTGGGAGTGCACCTTGAGCTTAGGCGCATACACCCGGATGCCGTCCTGGAGAAGCAGGGAGGGTAACGGCAACTCAGTGTGAACCTCTCCTCCTTTGATTTTTACGAACGCATCGTGCACCGCCTCGGACAGGTTAAGGAATCGTACCTTTTCTTCCTTACAGAGTCGGTTATACCCGGAGGTGCGAAAGGCGTGGCGCAGGGGCACGGCAAGCCCGCAGTCCTCAAAAAGTATCTGCTCGGCTGCACCGAATTCCTTGAGCGCCCTGAACACCCCTCGCAGCAGTTCCGGATGGGTGTAGGCGTGTTCAGAGTATCTCGTGGCCTGTACCAGGTTGGGTTTGATGAACGCGCGGGGCTTGGGTTCGATGCCCAGGATACGGATCGCTTCACCCGTAAAATTCTGGATGGCCTGCACGTCGTAGCGCTGCACCCGCTTGATTATTACCTTTTCTTTAATCATACACTGTCATTT
>JAYELY010000055.1:3942-4646 GCA_034717795.1 Caldifarciminota bacterium | reverse complement strand
AAACTCTAACTGAGGAAAGCGTTATGAGAAGAGACCGGTTTTATTTCATGCTTGAAGGAGGTCCTATGGGAGGGGAGGATGAGGCCTATCCCCTGGTTGATCTTCTGGTTACCCCCCAGGAGGTTTGTCTCCTGGCCGAGGTGCCCGGGGTACCGCGGCAGGCACTGGATCTCAAGATTGAAGAAGACCGTGTGGAGATTCGAGGCCGCAGGTGTGAGCCTGAATTCTTTGCCAAGGCAACCCACTTCTACAAGCTTGAGTCGTTTTACGGGTTTTTCGAACGCCGCATAACTCTGCCGGTAGAGGTTGAACCTCGGGATGTGAAGGTGGATCTTTCCGATGGAGTGCTCCGCATACGTATCCCCAGGCGACGGCCCAAGGTTATAGAGATCCCGGTTAAGTAGGAAGCGCTGATGCAGAATGAATTGTTGCTGGGAATTGACGATGCTCATCCCCTGCCTGAGGTGCTTCCCATATTGCCCATCAAGGGTGGGGTTATATTCCCCAACCTTGCGACCGGCCTTGCAATCTCAAATCCGGCCCTGATCAAGCTTGTAGACGATTCCCTCGCAAGTAACAAGATAGTCTGTATTGTAACCCAGCGTGATGCGGAGATCGAGGTTCCTGAGCCTTCCGATCTCTACGATGTGGGAGTGGTCTCCTTAATCCTCAAGATGCGCCGCTATCCCGACGAGACGCTTCGT
>JAYELY010000055.1:0-3932 GCA_034717795.1 Caldifarciminota bacterium | reverse complement strand
CATCTTCGTTCAGGGAATGATGCGGGGGCGCATCGAGCGCTACGTTCAGCACGAGCCCTACCTTACCGCGAGGGTTGAGTTGATCAGGGAGGATGAGCGCCGGGATACGGCGACCGAGGCGCTCATGCGAAATGTGGTTAATTCGTTTCAGAAGCTTGTCTCTATGGTTCCCTATCTTTCCGAGGAGTTGATGTCGGTGGTACTCAATATCCACGATCCGGACAGGCTTGCCGATTTCGTTGCATCCTACGTGAACTTCGAGGTGCCTGAAAAACAGAGGCTTTTGGATACCGTCTCTTCCAAAGATAGGCTCAAGCAGCTTGATACGTTGCTTGCCAAGGAGCTGAGCATCCTGGAGCTGGGAGAAAAGATACGCGATCGGGTCAAGGGTGAGGTGGATAAATCGCAGCGCGAGTATTTTCTGCGCGAGCAGCTTAAGGCGATCCGCGAGGAGCTTGGAGAGGCCGACGAGCGCACCGCTGAGATAGGGGAGCTGCGCGCCAGGATTGACGAGAAGAAGATGCCTGAGCAAACAAAGGAGGTGGCTCTTAAACAGCTCGATAGGTTGCGGATGATGCCTCCTGTCGCCGCCGAATACACCGTTGTCCGTACCTATATCGATTGGTTACTGAACCTCCCCTGGCAGGAGGGAACCAAGGATAACCTTGCTATCCGCCGCGCCAAGCGCATCCTTGATGAGGATCACTATGACCTTGAAAAGGTCAAGGAGCGCATCCTTGAGTACCTTGCGGTGAGAAAACTAAAACCCACATCCAAGGGTCCTATCCTTTGCTTTGTCGGCCCTCCTGGGGTGGGCAAGACCTCGCTTGGCCGCTCCATCGCCCGCGCCCTTGGGCGCAAGTTCCTGCGGCTTTCCCTTGGTGGTGTTCACGATGAGGCCGAGATCCGCGGCCACCGAAGAACCTACGTTGGCGCGTTGCCGGGAAGAATCTTACAGAACTTACGAACCGCAGGCTCCAACAACCCGGTTTTCATGCTTGACGAGATCGACAAGGTGGGCGCGGACTTCCGAGGCGATCCTTCATCCGCACTTCTTGAAGTACTCGATCCAGAACAGAACTTCTCCTTCTCCGACCACTACATCGAGGTGCCTTTCGATCTATCTCAGGTCATGTTCATTGCAACCGCAAACATCACCCAGACCATCATTCCTGCTCTGCATGACCGTATGGAGACAATAGAGCTTCCAGGCTACATCGACGAGGAAAAGCTTGAGATAGCCAAGCGCTATCTTATCCCGCGACAATTGGAGCAAGCAGGTCTTAAATCTTCAGCAGTGGAGTTTTCAGAGGACGGGATCATCGAGATCATCAAGAGCTACACGCGTGAGGCTGGGGTGCGCAACCTGGAACGCGAGATAGGTTCAGTCGTACGAAAGGTCGCTCGACGTCATGCTGAGGGAAGGAAACGCAAGGTCAAGGTTGACGCGAAGAATATCTCCCGTTACCTTGGACCGACCAGGTTCTATTCGGAGCTTGCCGCACGCGAGGGGACGGTTGGCGTTGCCACCGGCCTGGCATGGACGCCTGTTGGAGGCGAGATCCTATTCGTCGAGGCCACCAGGATGCCCGGTTCCAAAGGATTGATACTCACCGGTTCACTTGGTGACGTGATGAAGGAGTCGGCACAGGCCGCGCTCTCCTTCCTGCGCAGCCAGGCGAAGAAGTTGAGCTTCGAGATGCCTGATATGTCTAAAACCGATCTTCACATCCACATCCCCTCAGGAGCTATCCCCAAGGACGGTCCATCCGCAGGTCTTGCTATTACCTCAGCTTTGTATTCCCTTCTTTCAGACAAGACCATCGACCCCTCCATCGCAATGACCGGTGAGATCACCCTTACCGGCCGCGTGCTTCCTGTGGGCGGGATCAAGGAAAAGGTCTTGGGTGCCAAGCGCGCAGGCATTACCACCATCCTTTTGCCAGCGGAGAATGAAAAGGACCTGGCTGAGATTCCAAAGCACGTGCGCACCGGCCTTACCTTCCACAAGGTCAAAACCATCCGCGACGCGTTGAGGATTCTTTTCGTCACCGACCGTAAGAAGACGCGTAGTAAGAAGAAGTGAACGATTCAACCCAAAGGAGAGGATATGAGACATTGGCTGGTTGCATTGGCGGCCCTCGCAGTGGTGTCCTTTCTTGGCGCTCAGGAGCGTAACCTGGAGCACGCTGACGTGAACCTCTGGGAGAACACAACCTTTCACCAGGAGAGTGTGGATTGTTCCAGGCTCACAGAAGGTATAATCCGCGCCAAGATTGACGGCTCCTGGCAGGAGTTTGAGATACGCCAGTTGCCCTCGGGATTCCAGGAGTGGAGTTTTGGTAAACGCGCCGCTACCCTGGAGCGTTTCCGTACCGGTCAGCCGCCCGAGCTTGCCGGTCCCCACAACGGAATGGTTGCTACCTCGGGCATCGCCCGCTCGGACTCCCGGTTTGCCATCAACAACGCGGTTAAGGGCATGGGATGGCTTCCATACGATGAAAAGCTGGCAGAGGTCATCGAGCTTCTCGAATCCACAATTGACGAGGAGTTCTCGGCAAAGCTCGACCGTTTGGATTCACTCTACAAGCAAGGAACCAGGCTCTACGATCCCACCAGGCAGGTGAGTCTTGAACTCTATTCAACCCCTGAGTTCGAAACCGGCACCTTCCTTAATCAGATGGTGAACCCTGCATGCGCGGTTGTATTCCTGGATATTCCATCCTACGAGTTCAAGGCGATTGCTCATCTTATGCATCCGGATGACCCAAAGCTCACGGAAACAGAAAAGCTCCAGGTTCAATACGCCAACCTTATCCACTCCTACTTCCACGGGGCCTTTGACAAACAGTTCATCGGCGTCGTCTACTACGTAATAGAGGTCTACGACAACTCGCCGGGCAAGCCCGAGGCAAAGGGCAAGCGTGTTGTCCCGGAGCTGCCGTTGATGCCGTGACGAACGCCCGTTCGCAATGCGATTGAAAAGAGGAATCAACGCCTAGAGTACCTTGCACGCGTTCTCTAATAGCCAGCGAACGGAGGGTTAACTGCTTATGTTCCAAAAGAGAATCTGCTGGAGGTTACATGTCGTAAGTATAAGGATAAACCAGACATCCTGCGAAGTCCAGCGGACGTAAAGGTTAACCGGCTTTATAGTTCATTTAGTGAATCTACTTGACATGTTGAGATTTGAGAGTATACTTTCTTGGAATGGGGACAGACGGCGTTAGCGCCGGAGGGTCATTAAAAACATCTAGCAAGGAGTGAATTTTGGACTGGAACATCGAGCGTGTTGTTCCCAAACAGATGGACGTCATCTCAAGCGAGGTGCAGCGTCTTTCCTTGAAAAATCACCTCCAGCGTTACCATGTTGCTCGCGATTGGCTTGGCGAGCGATTCAGCGGGCGGCGGCCCAGGATACTCGATATAGGCTGCGGAACAGGGTTCGGCTCGGAGATACTGGCAGAGGTGGGTGAGGTACTTGCTGTGGATATGGATGATGATGCTATAGGCTATGCGGAACGCCACTACCACAACAAACGCACATCCTTCAAGGTCGGCAATGCGGACGACCAGAGCTTCCTTGAAAACTTAGGCGAGTTCGATGCGGTAGTAAGCCTGGAGACAATCGAGCATCTTTCCGATCACTGTGCCTATCTTAGGTGGGTTAATCGTTCGTTGCGGCCGGGCGGTGTGCTGGTTGTTTCTTTCCCCTCGACGTTTACAATGGATTGGGCATCGCCTCATCACAAGCGGGATATCTCCCGTTCCAAGGCCGGTCGTTTATTCCGCGACTGTGGATTTGAGATTATTAAAAGATTCAGGCAGGACGACCGTTTGGATATGCGGGATGTACTTTTCGAAGTTCATTACAATAAAACTATGCCTGCTCCACCCTTGAGTCAATGGATCAGGATCTATCTTCGCAACCC
>JAYELY010000054.1:0-4674 GCA_034717795.1 Caldifarciminota bacterium | reverse complement strand
GCAATGACAATAAAAAGAAATAAAAACGGGCTGGCTTGACGCGAAGCGGACGCCATAGGCGTCAACGTCGGCCCCTACGAGATTATTATTCAATGCTTTCGGGTTGGAACAGGCTTTTGAACAGACAAGATGCATTGACCGTGGACAGAAGATAATCGAATACTACCGCCTCATCCTTAATATACCCCTCCCTTGACGGGAGGGGGATTATTGTTTCCAGCTCAGGCGCAAGGTTTACCTGCCCTTGACTTGCGAGGGTCAGGGTGGGGGTGAATAAAAACGCCCTGTCCGGTTTTACTTACCCGGTAAACCATACCTGAAAAGAGTTCATGTTAATTCAGTCTGCTGGGACGAGGTGAGGTGTCAACCAATTCCTTCCCCAGTCATCGCGAGGCTGTCGCAGACAGCCGTGGCGATCTCATAGCACTAAGTTGTTATCAGGTGCCTGCTATGAGATTGCTCCCTTCGTTCGCCCTTCGGAATTCCCTTCAGTCATCCTTCGGAGCTTCGCCTCTGCGGGGCTCGCAATGACAATAAAAAGAAATAAAAACGGGCCGACTTAACGCGAAGCGGACGCCATAGGCGTCAACGTCGGCCCCTACATTTTTCGCTCACGCCGTAAGGGTGTCCAGCTTTTGACCAGCTTTTGACCAGTATTTGGGGAGTTTTTGTCACCCTTTTTCTGAGGCTCAAAACAGCTGAACCCCTGCCGAGAATCCCAGCCAGATGCGGGTCCAGGGGCCGTTGATGTCGCGTTCGTGGCTGTAGAGAGGCAAGCCGATAATCGGAATATCCTCGCCGTCCCACTCGGTGGAGCGCCACCCGCTAATGGCCGGGCCGAGGGTTACCGCCACCTTGGGGCTAATCTGCCAGCCGCCGGTGACGCGAAGCCTTGCAAGCAGACTTGAGCGTGTTTCAGTAACCGGCAGAATACCTTCGACGACGCTGTAGCCCACCGCGTCGATATCCACAAACAATGGGTCAAACGGGATGTGCCCGCCTACTCCCAGACCCAGCTTGTTGTTGGCATAATCGCCCAGCGGGTTGATGCCGTATTCAACCACGGTATAGGCGTGCTTTGCACCGCACTTCAGCCCAACGTTGAGGATCGAGGTCTCGTCAAACCAGGCGTTGACGTGGAACTGGCCGTTACCGACAATGCTGACCAGACCCAGGGGCACGCCGGTCATCTCCTCGGCGACGTTCACCACGCCAAGCTGTCCACCGGTGATCTTCCTTGCGATATTAACAACGCCGATCTGCCCGCCGGTCACCTCGCCGGAGATGTTAACGACCGCGATCTGAACGCCTCTGACCTCACCCAGGGCAAGGTTGGCTACCCCTGCTACCTGGGCCACATCGAAGTCGCCTCCAACCACGTTAAATACGCCTGCGCCTTGAAAGCCCTCAAAATCCGAACCCACAAAGTTGCCCACGCCCGCGGCTTGAAAGCCGGTAGCGTAGCCGCCGACAACGTTACTAACCCCTGCGATTTGAGCACCGATGAGGTCTGCGCCCACAAAGCTTCCAACACCGGCCGCCTGAAAGCCGATTACCTCTTCCTTCTCTATGTTGAATAGACCGCCTATCTCGCAGCCGTGAACCCTCCGGTTCAGGCCTCCGAGTATGTTGAGGGAAAAGTTGGTGGTGACGCTGTAGGAGGTGGGACCGTTGCTTGAAAAGCCGGGAACGCACGAAACGGATATAGGCCTGTCTACGGGGTCGGCTTGGGCTGAGATCACCGATGGTATGAAAAGCGCCATGATAATGACGACTAAGATGCGAACACTTTTTGAGCTGTGCATAAGACTCCTCCTTATGATCTTTTGCGCGAAGCGCAAAAGGAGCATTGAAAACATTCGCGCCTCCTTTTGAGGACTGAACTCAAACTCTCTTATCAAATGGAATTATAGTTCAGACTGTGGAGGTGTCAAATGTAGAATGGATAGAAGAACGCTTGCCGAGCGGGTGTTTGTGTCCTGGAGGGGGCGACGCATGCTGCCGATACGATGTTTCCCACGGGCGTCAATCGAGCCGGCAGGCGTCCTTGACAGGGTAAAGCTAACGGCTATACTCTGGTTGTCAGGATGAAAAGGCTGTCACAGGCTCATACAGATGGAGGTGCAAGGTGAAAAAAGTATCCTACCTGGTGGCTATTTTGTTGATGGCAATCATTGCCATCTCAAGTTGTTCCCTGGGTAACATTGTTTCCGGGAAAGGTAGCATTCAGTTCAACGACATCGAGGGCGGGTTTTACGGGATAGTCGCCGATGACGGCGAGTGTTACGACCCGATAAACCTCGATGAGGAGTTCGAAGTGGACGGCTTGCGGGTGCGATTCAAGGTAAAGGTAAGGGAGGACCTTGTAAGTTTCCACATGTGGGGTTTGGTGATCGAGATAATCGAAATCAAAAAGCTATGATAGATACCTCTCTGACTACCGAACCCATACTAGAAACAGGATAATTCAGGTTTTGCTGTTGGCGACCACCACGGGCACTATCTTACGGCCCAAGAACGACCAAAGTAGTTGACAGTCCTGCTAACTTCGTGTATAGTTAGCTTTAACGTAGAATGTAAGGAGGCAATTGTGCCTGGACTTAAGGATGAATTGCAGGAAGTGTTGGTTCGCCTCAATCGATCGGCGCCTGAGATAAGATCTTCGGCGTTCGTGAGCCTCGACGGACTCATGCTTGCCTCAGCCTTGCCCAGCGGTACCAACGAAGACGCGATCGCCGCTATGGGTGCCACCATATTGGGATTGGGTGAGCGTACAACCAAGGAGTTCGCGGTAGGCGAGCTGGAACAGGTTTACTTCAAAGGCGGCGGAGGCTACATAATACTTCAGGCCGCAGGCGATGACGGCGTACTGGTAGCTGTCACGGACGAATCCGCCAAGCTGGGGATAATGTTCCTTTTGCTTTCCAGAACAGCCAGGGAGATTCGCATCATCGTCAATCGAGCTATAGCCCCAAAGGTTCCTCCTCCTCCGCTCCGGCCTGAAGATAGGTCATCCGGCCCTGCTACAGGCCAATCACCATCCCCGTGGAGTCCCTGAGTTTATCGATGCCAGAGGATTTGAACGACAAGGGAAACACGGAACAACCCAAACTTAATATGGGGAGTGGCGCGCTGAGCAACTTTTTGTAGATGACAGGCGAATTGAGGGTCTATACGCGGTTCTCAGTTGAGAACTCCGGGAGGAAGAATCGCTGCGTCATGATGCGGGAAGAAGGGAAGTGTGTTCCTGTAAAAGGTGGGCTACCATTGTGGAACCGTTTACTGACTCGATGGCCTGGGGAGCGTGAAGAACTCAAACACTGCCTGATATACCACATCGGCACTCAACCCTTCACCTCGGTCCGCTGCCTTTCCGGCGTCCCTCGCCGCGCAAGTAAAGGAACGATCAATCTTGGTTCAGGAGAGAGCAAATGAAGCTTGCAAAGGTTGTAATAGTAGGCAAGGACGAGGCAGGGAAATCAACGCTTGTGCAAAACATCGTCCCAGGCGCTATTAACATCGAGCGCCACGGGCGCACCATAGCGTTGGATTACGGCAACAGAGAGCATTTGGGATACAAGCTACATCTTTTCGGCACCCCAGGTCAGGCCCGTTTCCGCATAGTGCGCGACGTAGTGGCAAGGGGGATGGACGTAGCGGTGTGGGTTTTGGATTACTCTCGTCACTTCGACGATCGTGACAAGGAGATCCTTAAGTTCCTCAGCGAGTCCAAGGTTCCTTTCCTGGTATTCGCCAACATAAAGCCGGGTGTGCAGAAGGAACGCCGCCGGGTTACCCGGCTTATAGGAGAGCCAGAAGGACTCAAAGCCATAGTCGTCGGATCGGCCAAGTCAGGCTTTCGAGTCGCCGAGCTTTTGGATGAGATAGTGAATATCCTGGAGAGTAAGAACGGCTCCAATAATGCGAACAGGTTGGAGGATAAATGCTCCGACAACTAACGTGATCCAAAACCGGGGTGTGATTGCAGTTCAATTCAATCAGTTTTAGCAACCTTGTTGCTGGGATCTGCATGAGGGGTGTCGTGTTTGAGAGGCCGGCGGCGCAGGGGAGAAAGGATGAGGGAAAAGAGGAAGGCTACTGTCCCCAGGATTACGATGGTGGCGCCGGAGGGAATGTCGAGCCAGTAGGATGCTACTAGCCCGCCCACTGTGTAGGCGAGACCAAGGATCAAGGAGAGAGCAAGTACCCGGCCGTAACGCTCCGACCACTGAAGCGCGGTGGCCGCGGGAAGCACCAGCAGTGCTGAGACGAGCACTATCCCCACCAACTTGATGGCTGAAACGATCCCCAGTGAGACCAGTCCCAGGAGAAGATAGAACAAAAACCCCTCCGGTATGCCAGAGGCGCGGGCAAGCTCCGCGTCAAAGCTTGAGGCTAAAAGCTCCTTGAAAAATAGAGCGATTATCACAAAAATAACAACCGCAACCGCGGCAATGATCCAGAGATCGGCTGGGGTAACCGCTAGGATCGAGCCGAACAGGTAGCTCATAAGGTCTGCGGTATAGCCAGGCTTGAGTGACAGGAAAAGCACCCCCAGGGCCATCCCTGCGGCGAAGAAGATTCCTATGGCGGTATCCTCCCTGATCTTTCCATGACGAGTTACCGCACCTATGCCCAAACCCGCCCCAACAGAGAATATCGAGGCGGAAAGGA
>JAYELY010000053.1:0-4755 GCA_034717795.1 Caldifarciminota bacterium | reverse complement strand
AATGGCCAAGGCGAGCACCTGAAGGCAGTGATACTCCTCCCTTCGGGATAGGGTTTTATACCCACTTCAGTGGTCCCTCTCCTTTCCCTCCTGAAGAAAAACCATCTGACTTGCTTGAGGATGTGAGTGGAGGTACAAAAGGTCAAGACAAGGTCAGAGACATTCTGATGAAGAGACACCTCGCGAGTGCTGAAATATTGGTTTCTTCGGAGTATCAGGTTAAAGACAATTACCTACCTGGTGAGGAAGGAAACCCGGAAGACTTTAGATGGTTAAGGATAGGGATATGGCATGAGATAATAGAGTTAGCAATCATTTATATGGCCACTGAAGGATTCTGTTTTCCCTACTGGATGTATCATAATCTTCTGGATACCGAAAAAAGGGGCGAAGGAGCCAAGAACTTTGCCCATAATGCTGTCTGTGAAGTTCAAGCGTCTCTCGAAAATGAAAGAAGCCTTTGGCTCCACTGGGACGGCGATCCGCCGTTTGACGCTTTTGAGGTTGGTGCGTATACCAGGGAAAACGAAGCCAGGCGGCTGGAAGAGGATGCAATCAGGCTTGAGGGGCAGGGCAACTGGGCCGGTGCAAGGGAAAAGTGGATAGAAGCCGAGCAGGCATGGGAAAGAGCACTTAAAGCATGGCAGGCGGTGCCCCGGCACCCAGGCAGAGGACAAAGAATCAAGGATGCCCAGACAAAGCTTGCCGAGGCCAGGGAGAGGAAGGAGGTCGCCCTGTGGATGGCCGCGTCATGGGATGTTACGAGCACCTCCACAGGCGAGATCAACATAAGATACAGCGCATGGCCTGTCCGCTTCAAGGTCAAGATCGCCGACGTGAAGGGTCACGTCCTTGCCAGTTTCGATAAGCCGAGCGGAACCGGGGTCATCATCTGGGGTAAGGGCGAGAAGGCCGGTCTTTACTTCATCAGGGTTGAGGCAGAACGAATAAAACCAATGGTTCGGAAGATAGTTATATTCTGAGCCTACTTCTCGGCAAGCAGCCGGTCCACCAGAACATCCGCAGACACCCCCTCGGCTTCGGCGGCAAACGAGGTTACCAACCTGTGTCTCAGCACCGGATGGGCCACCGCCCTTAAATCCTCCTCGCCAGGGGTCAGCTCACCCCGCAAGACCGCGCGTGCCTTGGCACCTAAAATCAGATACTGCGAAGCCCTCGGCCCCGCACCCCAGCTAACGTAGGAGTTGATATAGTCCAGCTTATTGTGCTTGTTTGGTCTGGTCTTGGCCACCAGCTCAACCGCCTGCTTGATAAGTGCATCCGACACAGGCACCCTGCGCATCAGCCTCTGCAGCTCTAAAATCTCCTTCTTCGAAACAACCTCTGAAAGCTCAGGAAGATACGCAGAGGTGGTTTCCTTGACGATCTCCTCCTCCTCCGCTCCCGACGGATAATCCACCGGTATTGAGAACATGAACCTGTCAAGCTGCGCCTCGGGCAGTGGATAGGTGCCTTCCTGCTCGATTGGGTTCTGAGTGGCGAGCACGGTGAAGGGCAGATCAAGGGTATACGTGATGCCTCCCACCGTAACCTGACGCTCCTGCATGGCCTGAAGCAACGCCGCCTGAGTCTTTGGCGGGGTCCGGTTTATCTCGTCGGCAAGAATTATGTTTGCGAATACAGGTCCCTGGAGGAACATCATCTGGCGCTTGCCCGTGCGCTTGTCCTCCTGGAGTATCTCGGTGCCGGTAATGTCTGCGGGCATCAAATCCGGTGTGAACTGGATCCGGTTGAAGCGAAGTCCAAGGACCCGCGACATGGTGTTCACCATGAGGGTCTTTGCCAGTCCGGGCACCCCGATCAAGAGGCTGTGTCCTTCGCAGAGAAGGGAGATCATGATGCGCTCTATGACCCCCCGCTGCCCCACGATCACCTTGCCGATCTCTTTATCCAGCCGTTCCCTAGCATCGCGTAAGCGACGCAACAGCGTGTGGTCTGAGTCTTTAGGTGTGGATAAGATTTCCCTCTTTTCTTCTCGGGATTTCCTCAACTTATGCTCCTGTGTGGTTTAAGGTGTTTTCCACCATTTCTAAGAAGTTATTCACACCGGGTGTTGGCAATTTGGAACGTTTTGAGGCCACTTGCGAATCGGTTCTTGATTGATTGATCGGTTCATACTGACAGCCAGGGTCGAGATTTGTGTTTTGGAACGTCCGGCATCGTCTCATTGTCCCTGGATATAGATACATCCTAGCCTTCGTTTCTATTTTCAAAAGCGGTGATCTTTTCCACCCTGCGTTCATGGCGTCCGCCCTGGAACTCATTCTCCATCCATGCAGTAATCATCCTCTGTACAAGCGCTTCATCAACGATCTCGGCCCCAAAGCACAGGACGTTTGCGTTGTTGTGACGGCGGGCCATCTGGGCGTCCTTCTCGCTGCATACCCTGGCTGCACGCACACCCTTCACCTTGTTGGCGGTTATGGACATCCCTATACCTGTCCCGCAGATGAGTATACCAAGTTCAGCATTACCATTGCTCACCAGCTCAGCTACCTGGAAAGCGTAATCCGGATAGTCGGTGCTTGTAGGATCTTCCGTCCCAATGTCAACCACATTGTAGCCTTTGCTCTCCAGCCATTTTGCAAGGGAGTTCTTGAGGGCAAAGCCTCTATGATCTGCGCCGATGGCGATATTCATTTAATGCTTCTCCTTAAACAATCCAAGTTGCGGTATTCACCCCACAAGATCGCTGCGCGCTCTTGCGGGGACCCCGTAAGCGACGGTTCTTTTTGTAATCGCACTTTCCTTAACCTTGAGTATACCAACTGGCGGTGGAGGGACTCGAACCCACGACCGTCGGATTAGGAAACTCTTTACCGGAGTGTAAGGCTACCTAACTATGCAACTTACGTCTGCCCGAATCGGGGCTGTGTCAGCAGGTGTGTTAGTCACTGCCGTCCAGGATACGTCTCAGGCGGTCTCCTAAAGCGTTAGACGCTTCTCTGACTGTCTCAGGCGGGGTATGGACGTATCGCCTGGACGCAGCCAAGGTGCGGTGTCCCATAAGCGTACGGATAGTGTATTGGTTCGTACCCAGCATGTTCAGAAGGGTTCCGCATGTATGCCTTAAATCGTGGAAGCGAACATCCTTGAGACCGGCTATCTCGCGAGCGGTGTTGAAGCTCCGTTTCCAATCTCCATATTCAGTGCCATCAGCCTTGCAGAAGACGTATTTAGCGTAAGGGTAGTTATGCCTTAGTCCTAATAATATTTCCTGCAAGTAGGGGTTAATCGGGAAGTAGAGCGGTTTGCGGTTTTTATGCTCTTCTGCGGGGATAGTTATCAACCCTGTCTTAAGGTTTACCTGACTCCACCTCAGCTTCTGCAGGTTGCCTTTACGTAAACCGGTGAGGATAGCGGTTAAGACAATCTCATACAGAATTGGATTGTGTCCAACGCCTTTCCGTTCACTTAATGTTTCGCAAGCGCCAAGGAGCCTCTTGATTTCGTCTGGGGTCAGATAGCGTTCTCGACCTGGGGATTCCCTCAGCTTCTTTACTTTCCTGACAGGATTCTCCCGAATGAGGTCAAGCTCGGCGGCATACTCCATTATGGAGCTTAGCAACGACTGTTCACGGTTCACCGATGCGGGGGACACTTCCTGCAAACGCTTCTGGTAGTAAACTCTAATCGCCCGCTTGTCTATCTGGTCAAGCCTCATAGAGCCAAGGTTCTCTATAAGCTTTCGTATTCGAGAGGTCCGCTTCTCGCGGGTGGACGTTCGGTGTTGACGTTTCGAGTATTCCAGGTAAGTCTTAGCGAACTCTGCAAGCTTTGGGACTTCCTTCTCTTGTTGGCATTCCAAGGCAGCCATAATTACACTCCGGATTTTCAATAGAGCCTCAGACTCTTTTCGAGTCTGCAGAGACCGGCGGATAAGCTTTCCGTCAATCATTACACGCACGTAGAGCATCCCGTTTTCCCTACGGTAGATGCCCACGTCTACGGATATTCTATCCGCACCTGTCCCGATGTCAAGGGACTTAGCGTTTAATCGCCTTATCTCTCTTTCCTCACGTATCCTTTTGTGCCTCGATTTCCTTTGTAGTACAGGCTGACCCGTAACCATTTCCATCTTCTTCGCAAGGATAATCAGCAACAATATGCCAACGGCTATCGCGATGATGAGAAAAATCTGTCGTTTACTCACTTGAATCTTCATTATTGATATAAGAATAGTCCCTACTTCCTTCGTGTCAAGCCCCTTTGCACCTACCTTGCACCTAAGTATCTTATGATGTATTTACCAAGCTTGAGCGTTTTTTAATTCTTCTTCATTGAAACCGTATGCCGCGAAGTAATCGCAATCAGCAGGCTCGGAAGTGCGGAAGGAAAGAAAAGCTATAGAGCGGGAAGGGTATCATCAATACGGGATAGCAATAAACGTAGTGCCCTGAGTTTGCCGTGTTTATTCCTCAATTATAGCTTTATCCAACCATCTTTTTTAATAGCCCCAATAAACTTGTCTGCGTGTTTGATAAGTGACGTAGTTGCGTAACTTAATAATTCCTTCCCTTGGCGGTTATTTATGGACATTTTTAATTCCGTGGGTTCAATAAATCTAATTATCTCGAATAATAAAGTCTTGGCCCAGGTTTCCTTGTCTTGTTCTTTGCGTATTTTGATAAGTTGTAGATTGCAAAGAACTACGTCTTGAGCAAAATGAAAGCATGAAGTCAAGGAGGCTAACAGATGACTAAAGCTGACCAGGAATCGTTTACGAAACAGCGT
>JAYELY010000052.1:0-4778 GCA_034717795.1 Caldifarciminota bacterium | reverse complement strand
GGCATTAGCGAGAAAGAAGAAGGTGAGCAAGGTCAGCTATCGAAAGGATTCCTGGCTCATCCTTGCCGTCGACCGCACCCTTCGCGGCACCGGACCGTTTGAGATGCTTTTGGATCAGCTGAGGAGACTGGAGTGAAGGCCGCCCTCATCTCAAACCTCGCGAGCGACGACTTTGATGAGAATCAAAAGAGGATTCTTGAGCTTGCAGGTGAAGCTGCGGACACGGGAACTGGATTCATCCTGTTCCCGGAGGCTGCGGCCACAGGGCTTGCTAATACAGGTGACCCTGAACATGACCTTAAGATAGCGGAGGAGATGCCCGGCCCAAGGAACAGCCAGTGGCAGGAGTTCGCTAAGGAACGCGGTGTCTGGTTCGCCGCAGGGCTTCTTGAGAGGGATGCAGGCAGGATATACGATTCGTGCGTGCTCTTCGATCCTCAAGGCAATCTGGCGCTTCACTACCGTCGTAACGACCCGCACTGGCACTACTCTGAGGATAACCCGGCTATCTACTGCGAGGGAACCGATATTCCCGTAGTTGAGACCGGATTCGGTCGTGTGGCTATGCTCATCTGCGGCGATCTATGGGATGATGACATCCTTGCAAAGCTTACAGCTCAAAAGCCTGACTACCTCCTGTATCCAATGATCCGAAGCCTTGACAAGGCTGACGATATCAAAAAGGCATGGGTGAAGGAGCTGCCCGGCTACTGCGAACGTTGGGCAAAGACCGGTGCAACCGTACTTGCGGTCAATATCTATGAGGGCAAAAGCCCGGACGCCTCAATCGGCGGAGCGTGGTTTGTTGATAGCGATGGCAAAGTGATTGGCTCTTTACCTGTTCTACAAGAAGGTACCCTCTTGGTGGATTTGCCGACCTAGTCTCGTAGGGGCCGGTTTTTAAACCGGCCCGATCTCTTTACCGGGCCGACCTGACACGAAGTGGGCAGCCTCGGCTGCGAAGGTAGGCCACTACAAGCCTCCACATAGTTAGACATATGCATCTCGCAACATTCCAGGCACGCTAAAGGCTAGAAACCCCCTACCTTATCACCCGATCTTCCACTCCCAAGAACCGGAACAAACCAATATAAGATATTTGCCCAACCTCGCTCCAGCTTGGGGAGCGGCCCACAACAAGACCTTCTCCACCCAGTCGCGATCCGGGGCGTTCTTCGATTCACGGGCATAGGTAGTGCTTGGCAAACTGGTAGCCTCCCCAGCACTAGACTTTAGAAACGGACAAAATCCATACTTACCCAACGCCTCTGCCATCTTCCCGTAATGATCGGGCAAAGGGTTTTTAAGGTCAAAAGATACGATAGCAAGTGAAGCCATTAGTCCTCCTCCTTTGCTCGGACTGCTGCGGCGATTTATATTAATTCTATTTGCAGAAATGTCAAGTCCCCTCTCCCCGCTTGACACAAGCATCCCGCAAGGTTACACTTCTATCAAAGGAGAGATTGATTGAACCAAGGTATGATAGAAAGTCCACGATATATCCTGGATGAGATTCGTATGGAGGCAGAATCCCTGCCCTGCACCAGGGGATTGCCTCTTAAGATTCAATCCGCACCCAAAGGTTCAGGCGCTGTTTACGCTTTCCCGTGTTTCCAGTATGCAAAATCTATCGGCAAGAGTCCCATTGAGACGGCAGAGGAGCTGGCAAAAGAATTTAATGAAAAGCTTAATTCCGATCTTCATAAAAAGGAGTTTCCGCATTCCCTTATAGATCGCTTTGAGGCCTTAAAGGGATACCTGAACGTCTTTGCGAAAGAAAAGGCCTTACTTGCCAGAATCCTCAATGACCTTAAAGATTACGGCGATGAATACGGCAGCTATCCTGATACCCATCAGACTATCGTTGTCGACTACTGCTCGCCGAACATCGCCAAGCCTTTATCTGTGGGGCACTTAAGATCTACGATAATCGGGCAGGCGCTTATAAATATACTCAGGGCAAGGGGATACAGGGTTGAAGGCATTAACTTCATGGGCGACTGGGGCACCCAGTTCGGCAAGCTCTTATATGCGTTCGAGCAGTGGGGCAACGAGAAGAAGTTGGCAGAAGAGCCGATCCGGCATCTATTGGAACTTTACGTGCGCTTTCACAAGGAGGCTAAGGAAAACCCGGCTTTGGAGGATGACGCGCGAGCGGCTTTCAAGAGATTACAGCAGGGAGGAGAAAAGGAGCGAGCGCTCTGGCAGCGCTTCCGAGAAAGTAGCCTTGAGGCCTTCGAAAAGACGGTAGCCCGACTGGGGGTTAAGTTTGACCACAACTGGTTCGAGAGCGAGTTCGAGGAAAGGGCGCATGATCTTATCGAAGAGCTGCTTGCTAAGGGAGTAGCCGAGGAGTCGAAAGGTGCGGTGATTATACCTATTCCATCTCCTCTGGAGGCAGGCGTCTGGGAAACCCCTCTTCTTCTGCGCAAGTCTGACGGGACAACGCTTTATTCCGCGCGTGACCTTGCCTCGGCGTTGGCGAGGATCGAGGATTTCGAGCCGGTAGAAAAACTTATCTACGTGGTCGGCTCGGAGCAGGCCCTGCACTTTGCCAACCTTGCAAAAGCATTGGAGAGGATAGGTTACCCCGATATCCTGGAGCACGTCCGTTTCGGGATGGTATCATTGCCCACTGGAAAGATTTCTACAAGAGAGGGCAGGGTGGTGTACCTTGACGATCTCCTGGACGAGGCTAAAAAAAGAGCTGAGGATATCATCAAGGAGAAGAACCCTGACATGCCGGAGGATGCAAGGGCTGAGGTTGCAAAAAAGGTCGGCATAGGCGCGGTGATCTACGCCGACCTTTCACAGGATCGCATAAAGGACATCACCTTCGACTGGCAAAAGATGCTTGCCTTTGACGGCAACAGCGCCCCATACCTGCAGTACGCGGCGGTGCGCTGCGCGAAGATTCTCGTCAAGGCTGAGCCTGGTGATCGCAAGCGTTTGGAGAAGCCCAAGGATGCGGACATCCCCAGGATGGTAGCAGAGATCGAGGAACCGGAGAGCATCGAGCTTCTTATGGCCTTGGGCCGATTCCCCCAGGCGATAACCGAGGCCGCCCAGCGCTACGCCCCGCACGTTTTGGCCTCCTGTCTATACGATCTGGCCGCCGCGCTCAGCAGGTTCTACACCGAGGTGCCTGTTCTTAAAGCCGAGACCGATGCGGCGCGTCTGGCAAGGCTGGCGCTTGTCCGCGCCACGAGCCGGGTTCTGCGAAAGGGGCTTGCTCTTCTGGGGATCGAGACGCCGGAGGAGATGTAGGCGAACCCACACGTCTGCTTCACCCGACAGGGGTGCAGGCGCAGCCGCTTATGGTTTGAAGGCACGCGAGATATCGGCGACGTTCAAGCTGATTGATTAGCAACCTGTGTGGGAAAGCATCGCTTCTGCAAAATCACCCCTTGGAGGTGAAACGTAACAGTCCGGAATAGGAGGACGGATGTCTAAGTTGTTGAAGAGATTGGGCGTGCTCTCCTTGATCGCAGCTTTTCCTGCCTTCCTCTTTGCCGGAGAGCGCTTGACCATCCTTCACTTAAACGACACCCACGGCCAGATAGAGCCTGTGGAAGCCAAAGACGGTGCGACCTACGGCGGGTTTGCGCGGGTTGCCTATCTGGTGGATTCGCTGAGGAGAGAGGCACAGGATAAAGGACGCAGGGCATACTTCCTTCACGCGGGCGATGCGCTGCAAGGACCGCCTGTATCGAATATGAGCAAGGGCAAGCTTGACTTCGAGTTTCTGAACGAGATGGAGCTGACTGCCATGGCTGCGGGCAACCACGAGTTCGACTTCGGCCAGACCAATCTTGATGAGCTTGTGGAGATCGCGGAGTTTCCCGTGCTTTCAGCAAACGTCGTAGATGAGTTGAACAACCGGCCGTACCAGGCCTTTGTGGAGATGAAAGCAGGCAAGGAACGCATCCTCCTGGTGGGTTTGACCACCGAAGCGACCCCGATCGGCACGCATCCGGCCAACGTTGAAGGACTCAGCTTTCTTCCGGCGGATTCGGTGATCGCCGCCTTGATTGACTCGCTCGGGTACGGCGAGAGGGACTTCGTGATAGCTCTGACGCACCTGGGCTGGCTGGCAGATTCTGTAATGGCCGAGCGGGTGCCTGGGATCGATTTGATAGTCGGAGGGCATTCCCACAGCGTACTCAAACAGCCCAAAGAGGTTAACGATGCATTGATCGTACAGGCAGGGGCAAGGACGGTTTACCTTGGCAAATTGGAAGCAGAACTCAAGAAAGGCAGACTCAGGGACTGCTCATACGAGCTTATTCCGCTCTCAGGGAAGATAGCCGAGGATCCGGATATGGCGGCAAGGATCGCCGAAGCCTCTAAAGAACTCGACAAAAAGCTTGACGTGCCTATAGGCAAGACCGAAGCGGCGCTTGTGCCCGGGTTCGCCGGGGCAGCCGACGAGCGCTCGCTGGGCGATCTCGTGGCCGAGATAATGCGCGAGGAGACCGGCGTTGACTTCGCGTTCACCAACGCGGGCGGGGTCAGGGCGGCCATTATCCCAGGTGACGTAACCATGAAGGATGTGCTTACGGCCCTGCCTTTTTCCAACACCGTGGTGGTGATGGAACTCTCTGCGGAGCAGGTCGAGGAAGTGCTGGACTACAACGTCTCGCTCGGCGGGCAATCAGGAGGATCGCTGCACTTGGCAGGTGTGGAATATGAGCTAGAGGACGGCACGGCGGCAAACATCCGGGTCGGCGGCGCAAGCCTCGACGAATCAAGGACTTACAAGATCGCCACCAACAACT